>CAIJNJ010000476.1 GCA_903821975.1 uncultured Bacteroidota bacterium | reverse complement strand
CATTACCTCCTTTAAAGCCTTATTAGCATTTATTAGCTTCGGTGTAGTAGCTCAAAACGACCCAAAAGCAGAGAAAAAAGAAATAAAGAGCGAGAAAAAAGAAGCCAAAATGCAGAAGAAAGCCTACAATGGCAGTGACCGTAAATCCCTGAAAAAGAAAGAAAAAGCTCAAAAAAAGGAAGATAAAAGCGGAATGAAGGAAATGCAGAACAAATAATGCGCCCTATCATACCCAAAACAAATAAAAAATAATCATCTAATATATTGTGGATAATTTGTGGCTAAAAAAATATTTTTTTAGCCACTTTCCCAATTTTATTATGAGATGAATAATTTATTATTTACCTTGCTGCCACAAACACAAACAATGATGAAAAACTACATCCTAATTACATTCTTAACGATCATGTTAGTTGGCGTTACAAGTGCTTACGCCCAGGACTCTAAAGCGAAAACAAAAGACTTCCATTGCTACAGTGCATGGAAAAAAGACTGGAAAGTTGACAAGAAAAACTTCAAAGAGCGTAAGAAAATGTGGCAGGACAGGCCTTGGGCTGCTGCTCGTAAACACCGCAAAGCATGTAAAAAAGCATGGAAGAGCGAAAGGAACGAGTGGGAACATGAGCATGGTTATGACCGTCATGGCTACTTCTGGTATTAATAGTTAATTAGTAATATAATTGTATAGCCCCTGCAAACCGCGGGGGCTATTTTTATGTTATCCCCATCAGTTTGGAATACCTTAAGACCAGTTGAATGTCAAACCTGTCACGCCTGTCACTTTCACCCCTTCGGGGTTGTGCAATGAAACTCCATCAAGCCCTGAGCGAAGCTCAGGGCTATTAACATTTAAGCCTTTCAGGCTTATTCAATTGGATTCCTGCTTTTGATATTAAGATGGTACAATCCAATATACGTTAGCATTTGTGTAAATTTCACTGCACCCACGGTTGAAACCGTGGGCAAAGTATAATCATGGTATAACAACCTAACCTATAAAATCCCCTGTGGTTTTCTATAATTAATCGATTTGTAGGGTTACTTTTGCTGCTCTCTAAAAAAATCTTAAATGAAAAAATCTTTTTTATCTTTTGTTGCGGTAATAATGATGCTGGGCGCCCGCGCCGATGAAGGTATGTGGATACCTATGCTGATAGGCAAGAATTATGACGAGATGCTGCGCCTGGGCCTGAAACTAACGGCAGACGACATCTATAGTATAAACCACAGCAGCCTGAAGGATGCCATACTTCAATTTGGCGGCGGCTGCACTGCGGAGATGATCTCCGATAACGGGCTGCTGCTTACCAACCACCACTGCGGCTACGATGCGATAGCTAATCTAAGTACAGTGGAACGCGACCTGCTTGACAACGGTTTCTGGGCGCACAACCTGCAGGAAGAATTACCTGCACAGGGAGTAACAGCGCTGTTCCTGCAAAGCATGGAAGATGTTACCGACAAGGTGAAAGCGGCAGTAGGTGATGCAACCGGCGAAGACTACAATAAGAAGTATGACGCCATAAGAAAAGAAATAGAAGAGAAAGCAGCCAACAAAGGTCAGTTTGTGGCTAACGTAAGAGATTATTTCAATGGCAACCAGTTCTTCCTGCTTATTTACAAAAGGTATACAGACGTAAGACTGGTAGGTACTCCCCCAAAATCACTAGGCAAGTTTGGCGGAGATACCGACAACTGGATGTGGCCACGTCATACATCCGACTTTTCGATGTTCCGTATATATGCAGGTGAGAACAACGAACCCAAGGCATATGCTGCTACCAATGTACCTTATCATCCAAAGAAATTCCTGCCGGTATCTGCGCGCGGTGTGCATGAAGGTGATTATGCCATGGTAATGGGCTATCCGGGCCGTACAAACCGCTACGAAGTATCTTATGGTGTGGACCTTGCGGTAAATGTTGTGAACCCGTCAATAGTTACGTGCCGCGACCTGCGCCTGGCCATTATGCGCCGCCATATGGATATGAACAAAGCCACTTACCTGCAGCTTACATCCAGCTACTCGCGCATAGCCAACTACTGGAAATACTATATAGGCCAGACAGAACAACTGAAACGCCTGAACGTGGTAAGTGAAAAGGCTAAAGCCGAAGATCAGTTCACAAAGTGGGAGCACGACAACAACATGAGCGCCGACCTGATGAACAAATTCGCGAGTATGTATAAAGACTATACTCCTTATGCAAAACATGCGGTTTATTACGGCGAATGTTTCAGGGCAACTGCTATAGCTCGCATGGGCGGCGCGCTGAAACCGCTTTATGATGCCTATGAAAGGCATAATGGTGAATTGACTGATGACACACTGAAGAAATTCATCAACATGGCGAAAAATGCCTACAGGGGTAATTTAAAAGAGTTTGACCTGGGCACAGAAAAAGAATTGTTCACCGAAATGACTGCACTCTATTATAAGAATGTACCAAAGGACCAACTGCCTGATATATACGCGAAGGCTGTCTTTAAAAAGAGAGATGCAGACAGTAAAGAAGCTTATGCCGATTATACCGAGTACGTATTCGCCCATACCTTTCTTACAGACAGCAACAAGTTCAATGCGTTTTGCGATAACCCATCCTTCAGTAAATTAAAGAGTGATGCGGCAATGCAGTATGATATGAGCTTCATCACCAACTATGTTACCAATTACCAATCGAAGGGAGAAGCATTCAATTATAAGAAAGCAGAACTGAGCAAACAATATGTACATGAACTGATGATGCAGCAAAAGGACAGGATGTTTTACCCTGATGCCAACTCAACTATGCGTGTGACTTACGGCAAAGTGCTGAGCTATGACCCACAGGACGGTGTACATGATAACTACTTCACTACCCTTGATGGCCTTATGGCGAAATACAAGCCGGGCAGTGATGAATTTGATGTGCCACAAGACCTCATAAATCTATATAAAGCCAAAGACTACGGTCGTTATGCCGATGCTGATGGTACACTGCACACAGATTTTATCACGAACAATGATATCACCGGCGGCAACTCGGGCAGCCCTTGTATCAATGCCAATGGCGAACTGATAGGCGCGGCATTTGACGGCAACTGGGAAGCGATGAGCGGAGATATTGCCTTTGACAAAAAATATAAACGTACCATAGTGTGTGATATCCGTTTTATCCTGTTCCTTATAGACAAAATGGGGCATGCAGATAACCTGATCAAGGAAATGGATATCCGGTATTAATTAATGCCTTTTGATAAGAACTTAAAAAGCGGCGGTGAAAACTGCCGCTTTTTATTTTGCGTACCCGATCAATGATTTAGCATAAAACTTATTGGCTATCAATGATTTGCATAAAAACGGATACCACATTAATGCCCCACTCTTGCCCCATTCAATGCCTCATCGTTGCCCCATTCAATGCCCCACTCTTGCCCCATTCAATGCCTCATCGTTGCCCTGCCTCGTCCCGAAATAGGTATACGTTGGTTAGATAATCCCGTTTTTTGTTTACTGCCATTTTGTTAGTCCTGCATTTACTTTACAGAGGATTGTATTAATCCTGAAAGAACTTTACATCACAGGATGCCTCGTCCTGAAATAGGTATACGTTGGTTAGATGATCCCATTTTGTTTACATGTCATTTCCTGAGATTGCCTGCCTGCCGGTAGGCAGGCTTTGTCGCAGCTCAGGCATCCCGATAGCCATCGGGACTAAGCTATGCTCCGCGCAATGACGTTTGGGAGAAATACACTTTCAACTTATTCCGCGTTTAAATCATGAGCGTTTATAGACATAATTGTTTTTACATGGTCCTTCCATCTTTTTAATAATGCAGCTACTTGTTTGGGGCGGTCATTGTCCAGTGCATCTTGTTGATAAATATCGATACCTGCCAATGGGCCTGTTGATGGCTGCAAGTCGAGTTCCGGTTGCTGATCGTTTGTCATACTGATCGTGTTTTGACGATAAAAAATGATAAAATAGAACAAAGTTCATGCAGGTTTTCGAGAACGAAAAACCGGTTTTTAATGACAGTACGCTTTTAGCACTATCACAGACAGCATGTGCGATATGATGTATTTTTCTTTTGAAGTAAGGCTTTGATAACGGTTGTGTTATATGTTATTGACGCATCGGGGAAAAGAGAAGTTCATTTTGAAGAAAGAAGAAAGCTCAGGAATAAATGATCGATCTATAATAAACCGGCGGCCTCTAAAAGCATAATCAGTTCATTATCATCAATTGTTTCTTTTTCTGATTTATCGTATACGGACAGGAGATAAATATTTTTTCGTACAACTTTTACACAGGTAATTACTCTTGCTCCGCCACTTTTGCCTTTCCCTTTTGAAGTAATTGCCATCCTGATCTTATAGCAGTCTTTACCAAGGGGCACACCCATATGCGGGTCAGTCTTAAGTAAGGCAAATAGATTTGTTAAATCAGATTTTAAAGAAGGGTATTTTTTCTTTAACCCTTTTAACTCTTTTTCGAATGATGAGGAAGAAAAAATATTAAAGCTCATTCAGCAATTGTTCGGCAGATTTAAGTTTAATTTTCCCTTTTGTGTGCAGATCAACTTCATGCATCGACGCCCTGAAATCATCCACCCATTTCTTTTGTTTTGCAGTAAGCTTTTTTGCAGTTTTCTTCTCATCCAACACTACAAAATCAAGCTCTTTAGCAAGCAGCATAAAGAAAGGGAGCTTATTATCCGGAATATTTATAGTTAGCTCTGTCATTGATCAGAATTGGATAAAACAAATTTAAGCAAATTTTAGCGAGATATACGATCCAATTAAACACAGCAGCCTAACCCCATCGCATTAGTGCTTATTCCCCTACATTTACTCTCCTTGAAGTACCGAAAGCAGTGTACATATACAGGTATATGATGCGGGAAAGGCGCATAAGGTATGGCTGCGCGATGAGCACTATCACTATACTTACACCGAGGAAATAAAATACACTGTTGTCTTTGTAGGAAAGACCGAAAACAGGCCAGTACCAAAGCAGGTTGAGAAAAAACAAGATCATGGTAAGGGCATAGTTGATACCGCCGCCATTGTTACTCTCGGATTTCATTCTTTGCCCGCATATCTCACATTCGTCCTTTAAAGCAAGACATTTATTGAGCGGGAAAACGCTTTTGTTGATAAATACACTACTCCTTCTGCAACTGGGGCATTTCAGGGTAAGCATTGCAGGCAGAAGTGCCGGTTTTTTTGTAGAGGTGTCCATCGAGGGTGCAAATTTAATTTATTCCGCAGATATATCATGATTTGGGAGTAATACCAATTAGACTTGTAAATTACCCCATGTTATTTATTTTGGCTAAAGCCGAGAATGATGGCGTTTTCATTACCCCGGCCTGAAGGCCTGGGCAACTACAGCAGTTTTCTAAAGTTTATTTTACAAGTCTAATTGGTATAACTGCGCTTTCAGGCTATTGCTAATATATCCAAGTATAATATAAATCCTTAAAAATTGACCCCGCACGAGCAAAGATGCTTCCTTGCCTGCAAGATATATATAACACAAATGCGCTTAAGCCGTATTCGGCATTCATCCTTCCCTTCGACTTCGCTGCCAATGACATCTATTGTAAATGAATGATAACTAACAAAGTATAAACTCTGAAAAATCTGCCCTTCATGAGTAGAGATGCTTCCTTGCGTCAGCATGACAAACGTAGCGGAAACCACAATGTCATTGGTTTTATGATTGTGGTGGAACCAAATTGATTCTCAGGATGACAAAGGAGGGGAATGTGTTACGTCCCCAGGGCAGCCTCGTGCTCCCGGCTTTAACTATACTTAACTGCTGGCATAGTTTTCCTATAAGTATTTTATTAAAACTGAAGATCATGGCAAACCCAAATGAAAAAAAAGTGGATGATGATGATTTCATCAAAAACTTAGACACCGAATACCCGTTATCAGGCGGCGAAGCTGATGATGACGACCTGGAAACGGACGAGCATATGGAAGATGACGAGGAAGACGATGAGGAATTCAAAGAAAACCTGGATACGGAATTTCCTTTATCTGGTGGGGAAACGGATTAAAAAGTAAAAAATCAAAAATCAAAAATTAAAAAAACCTGCACTACGTTTTCCTTGGCTTCTTTTTGGCAGCGGGGAAGAGTACGTTGTTGAGAATGAGCCGGTAGCCGGGGGAATTAGGATGCAGGCTCAGGTCTGTTGGCGGATCGTAGATCATGTGCTGGTAATCCTCGGGGTCGTGGCCGCCGTAGAATGTCCAGGTGCCTTTACCATACTCGCCATGAATGTAGCGGGCTTCATTAGCAGGTTTAAAATCGCCCATCACCAACACACTTGATTTCAATACTTCTTTACGGAAAGCGGTTGTTTGCCCCATAAAGCCCTTTATTGTGGTGGTATGGTCCTGGCAAAGCATGGCAGGAACGGGATCGAACTTGGCAGAAAATGTAAACAACGTGAAATAATCTGTGTTCTTAGGCACACTTGCCTGGTGAAAGTAGGTATTATCTATATTGGAATACTCATACTCGGCAGGATTGGTAACGAGGATGAAATCTTTAAAGGCAAAGCATTTCGTGAAATCCAGTTTCTGCTGTGCGTTAGGGTCCATAGCATCGCCATCAAATGGCTCAGCGCAAATGTCCACTCCTTCTGCCGCCAACGCGATATCATATGAATCGGTAGCCGAGCACATAGCAAACATATATCCCCCACCCGCCACGAAATCGCGGATCTTTTTAGCCACGGCGAGTTGCAACTGGGATACTTTTTTATAACCATGCTTGGCTGCCATTGCTTCGGCATCTTTCTGGTCTTTCTGGTACCATGATGCAAACCGGAACTGCGCCCAGAATTTGCCGTATTGCCCGGTAAAGTCTTCGTGGTGCAAGTGCAGCCAGTCATATTTATTCAGGTCATCGGCAAGCACCTCATCATCATATACTTTATCAAATGGTATCTCGGCATAAGTAAGCACCAATGTTACCGCATCATCCCACGGTTCTTTATTCGGCGGGGTGTAAACGGCTATTTTGGGGGCTTTCTCCAGTTTTATGATATCGCCGTTAAAATCGGGGTTACTGATCTCATTGAGTATACCGCCATACTGCGCATCGCTTATGATCTCGTAGGTAACACCACGTAGCTTGCACATGCGCTCTATGGTCTCTGACTGGTCCATACCAAAACTGCCGCCTTTATAATTGAGCAGCCAGTCAACAGGGATGCCTGCTTTAAGCGCAGCAAAAGTGACACCGTATGCCTTCAGGTGATTGGCCTGGCCTTCGGCATCCATGGGTATAAAAATCTTAGAGGCAAATGCAGGGACCTGAAACAACATCCCGATAGCTATCGGGACCAATACACTATACACCAGCCTGTATCTCATTTTGTTCATATAATGCCTGTAAGTTACCGATTCTAAGGAAATATGTATTGAGCGGTCGCGGTTTTAACCCAATTTTTGCAGTGGAGACCTCTCCCCGCCCCTCTCCGAAAGAGAGGGTGAGCCTACCTGCCGGTAGGCGGGGTCGAATGAGTGCAGGGTTTCAAATTTGAATCAACGGGTATAGGTAAATGACAGAACTTGTTTATATTTAGACCTCAAAAAAATAAATAAATATACCATGTCAGATACCGCAACCAAACCATTTCCTTCGGATATTGAAATATCGAGGGCCACAGTATTGAAACCAATTTCGGAGATCGCTCAAAGGCTGGGCATAAACCCGGATGATATTATCCCGTACGGAAAGTATAAAGCGAAGGTGCCGCTTACTTATCTAAATGAAGAAAAGATAAAGAAAAGCAACCTGATACTTATTACTGCTATAACACCAAATAAAGCAGGTGTGGGCAAGACGGTGACCAGCGTTGCGCTATCACTCGGCCTGAACCATATTGGTAAAAAAGCAGCAGTGGCATTGCGCGAACCGAGCCTCGGCCCATGCTTCGGGATGAAGGGCGGCGCTGCAGGCGGTGGCTACTCACAGGTATTGCCTATGGAAGACATCAACCTGCATTTTACCGGTGACTTTCATGCGATAACCTGCGCGAACAATATGATCGCTGCGCTGCTCGACAACTACCAATATCAAAACAGGAACACAGATAAGGCACTGGAAAGAATTGTGTGGCGCCGCGTAGCGGATGTGAATGACCGCTCGCTCCGCAATATAGTTACCGGCCTGGGCGGCAGTGCAAATGGCATTCCAACAGAGGCCGGGTTTGATATCACCCCGGCATCTGAGATCATGGCCCTCTTCTGCCTGGCAACAGATATGGACGACCTGCAGGCAAGGATAGAGCGCATAGTGCTCGGTTATACAACCGACAAGAAACCATTTACCGTAAAAGACCTGGGCATAGCAGAATCAATAACCGTGCTGCTTAAAGACGCGCTGCTGCCTAACCTGGTGCAGACCACAGAACAAACAACAGCGTTTGTACACGGCGGGCCTTTTGCCAACATAGCACATGGCTGCAACTCGGTACTGGCTACCAAAATGGCGCTGAGTTGCAATGATTACGTGGTAACGGAATCGGGCTTCGGCAGTGACCTTGGCGCTGAGAAATTCCTGGATATTAAATGCCGCCTCTCCGGCCTAAGGCCAAAAGCAACCGTGATCGTGGTAACATCGGCTGCGCTGAAACTACATGGCGGCGTGCCCGCAGCAGAGATCAGTAAGCCAAATATGGAATCGCTGATAGCAGGGCTGCCTAACCTGCAAAGGCATATAGAGAACATGAAGAACTTCGGGCAAAGTGTGGTGGTATCTTTCAACAAATTCAAACATGATACTGACGAAGAAGTGAACCACCTGGCCAACTTCTGCGAGCAACAAGGTGTTGTATTTGCAATCAACAATGGGTTTACAAAGGGCGGAGCAGGCGCTGCAGAACTGGCGCAAAAAGTAGTGGACATGATAGAACATCATCCATCGAAGGATATCAACTTCACCTACGACTCTACCGACAGCATCAAAACCAAAATAGAAAAGATAGCTACGAAGATATACCGCGCGGGAGAAGTAGTATTCACCGGACCAGCAGCAGCAAAGCTGAAACAATTTGACGCAAATGGCTGGAGCGGCCTTCCTGTGTGCATAGCAAAAACACAGTACTCCTTCTCTGACGACGAAAAGAAGATATGCGCACCGACAGGCTTTACCATCAACATCCGTGACCTGGTGATCAATGCAGGCGCAGGATTTATTGTGGCTGTAGCAGGTGAGATCATGCGTATGCCGGGCTTACCAAAAGACCCGCAAGCGATGCACATAAAACTGGTGAACGGGAATATTGAAGGACTGAGCTAATGGCTCAATGGCTCAATGAAGTATTTTTAAAACGAGTGCTCAATAGGCTAATGGCTGAATTGCGAAATGGCT
>CAIJNJ010000475.1 GCA_903821975.1 uncultured Bacteroidota bacterium | reverse complement strand
TACCTTGTATGTTCTTACTGGAAATGTTCTTTATACCATTTACGTACAAGAACTGGTCCTGCAATCGTGTGGAAAAGAACCCTTCCATCTGTTCCGGCGTCATACCGCCATATGGCTCTATCACATAGATCACAGGCAGGTTCAGCTTCGGAAATATATCTATCGGTATTGTCTTTATCGCTAAAATTGAGCTGAAAAATACTGCGGCAATTACCACCAGTACCGTTACAGGCCTTTTAAGCGAGGCTGATACTAAGCTCATGATCTATCGTTTAAAATTTTGTAAGAAAGTGTCTAATTGTCCGCCAAGCCCGGCCCGTATATACAGCAGCTGCAACAACTCATCCTGCGTGATCACGTAGTTTGTTTCTGCCTGTAACAACACGTACTGAGCATTCGTTACATCGATCAGCGTATTTAGGCCCGACCGGTATAATGCCATCTGCTGCCCGTATGCCTGCCGTGCAGAATATAACTGCACCGGTATCTCTTTGAGCTTTTCCAGGGTGGTGGCATAAGTTGAATTAGCCTGCTGCATCATTGCGTTAAGCGACATTTGCTGTGTCTGCAACGCACTCTGTTTCGCGTTTGCCATGTACCTGCCTTCTACCAGCTCATCATGCCTGTGTTTCAGATCAAAGATGTTATAGGTAAGTGTGAGGCCAAACAGGTAATTGTACTTGCTGTCCGGCATGCCATATGCAAGGTTATCGGGATAATTCCCCGCAGGTGAAATCCCTGAATTGCGCAGCCATGTGGCACCATCAAAACCAAAACGGGGCAGGTATTTTTTGGATATGGTATTATTATCCGCCAATTGCTGCTCATATTGTTTTTGATACATCTCCAGCAACGGATGCCCTGCAATAACACTGTCTGATCGCTGCACAAGGCTGGTATTCTGCAGCAGCGACGGCGCTATGATCGATGTGTCCGGAACCAGGCTAGCGGTATTGATACCTGTATAGGTGGCGATGTTTATCCGGTCGTAATTGTAATTATCCAGTGCCTGCAGATAGCTGATCCGTGCATCAGAATAAGCCGCGCTGGCAGTGCTGCTGTCTACACCCGGTTTTAAACCACTTAGCACCGTAGCCCTTATCGAAGTAAGTATTACCTGTGCCCGCTGCATGTTCTCATTTTGTATCTGCAACAGGCGGTATTTTTTCAACCAGTCAAGATACAGGGATACAATGTTCTCCGTTAGTACATATCGGTCACTGTTCAGATGAGCTTCGTTAACCGCCAGTTGTGCTTTAGCTTCTTTTTGCTGTGCATTGTAGTAACCAAACGTGTAAAATTCACATTTCAGCAGCGAGATAGCTATGTTACCGGCATTGGGACTGTTCTGCACATTTGTATAGCTTCCGGGTGTTGATGGCACTATCCCGAGGGAGAAGTAAGCCCCCTGCAGCGAATTATCGGTACCCATGTTCAGTTGGTCCTGCAATGTGAGTGATGGAAGCCTGTTACCGTTTACTGTATTCACATGAGCCCTTCCGGCTGCAACCTCTGCCTGGCGCTGCTGCAATAACGGGTAATTAGCCACCGCACTATTCACTGCATCATAAAGATTTAGTGTTTGCGCAGCCGCGGTAAATGACATTGATATAAAAAGAAGAACCAAACCTTGTAGCACACATGCGCTGCGGTTATTTTTGTTACCCATAAAATAATTATTAACAAGCTTTAAAGCCTTGAGAAATTAAGATAGTGATCTGCAATAACTAAATGATGGCAGGAGGGCCTCGTAAACTGTTGATGGATGGATGTGCGTGGAGCAGGTAGATATTATACGCTCCGTAAACCGTTTTGGTATAATAAACTGCTTTAGGTACAAGTTCAAAACGATCAGGGATATTTAATGCAAAAGAATCGTGACACGCTTTTTTACGGATAGCATTTTTGTTATCTTTACTTTCTCCTCTCTTAAGATTGGAACCTGCACTATGTTTTTGACGGGAAATATTTGTGATGCTATAGCCAGCATGCTTTATGCCATAATATGCAAGACTATCCCCCTTGCCCTGGCTGCTGAACAGCAAAGCAAGTATGGGGAAAAGAATAAGGTATATTCTTTTATGCATGGGAGCAAAGGTATAACAACAATTTTAAATGAGACAATCTAAACGTAAGATAGTGTAGAATATTAACATTTATAGCCATTAACACCCCTCCAGTCTTATTTAGCCAGGTACATTACCTCTTTGATCATCTTTACAGTACGCGGCACATCCGGCAGGTAAACTGCCACCAGGTTTGGCGCATAGTGCATATTAGCGTCGGCAGAGCATATACGGCGTATGGGGGCGTCCAGGTAATCGAATGCTTCTTTCTGTACCCGATACGATATCTCGGAAGAAACGGACCCGAAGGGCCATTGCTCTTCAACGATCACCAGGCGGTTGGTTTTTTTCACTGATTCCACTATTGTATGCCAGTCGAGCGGGCGAATGGTACGAAGGTCTATGACTTCTGCGCTTATATTTTCTTTAGCGAGCTCATCAGCAGCGCCCATGGCCACTTTCATCATCTTATTGTAAGAAACGATGGTCACGTCAGTGCCTTCACGTTTCACGGCAGCTTTCCCTATAGGTATCAGGTATTCTTCTTCCGGCACTTCGCCGGTATCGCCGTAGTGCGTTTCTGATTCCATGAACACAACGGGATCTTCATCTCTTATCGCAGATTTGAGCAAGCCTTTAGCATCATAAGGATCAATAGTAGATATTACTTTAAGACCGGGAACATTGGCATACCAATTCTCAAAAGCCTGTGAATGCTGGGCTGCAAGCTGGCCCGCAGATCCGTTAGGCCCACGAAAAACGATGGGGCATGTATACTGGCCACCGCTCATCGACACCACTTTAGCTGCATGGTTCACTATCTGGTCAATCGCCAGTTCTGCAAAGTTCCATGTCATGAATTCTATTATGGGGCGGGTATTATTCATAGCAGCACCCACACCTATGGCAGCAAAGCCAAGCTCAGAAATAGGCGTATCAATAACCCTCTTTGCGCCGAACTCATCGAGCATACCCTGGCTCACTTTATATGCCCCGTTATACTGGGCCACTTCTTCCCCCATAAGGAATACGGCCGGATCGCGGCGCATTTCCTCTTCCATTGCTTCTCTTAATGCCTGTCTTAATGGTATGGTACGCATATTATATAAAATTAACTCCCTACCCCTAAAGGGGAGTACTTGTTATTAAAATATTAGGCTTTTGAAACCCTCTGCTTGCAGGGTGACGCTTCAAAAACATAAGCAATGCCGCAAAGGTACAAAAGCTGACAATATATTCACCAGTGAAGTCCCTTTAGGGATTTAGGGTCTCCCTTCCGGCTTAAATGTAACCTTACTGTACGAGGTATCTTCCTTAATTTTTAATACCAGGCTAGCGTCGTTCAGCTCCATTATTTCCCATGTCATCTCGCCGCCACCATTATTATTCATATCCTCCACCTGTATCTTGTTGCCGCCGTCCATTTTCCATTTGCAGGTATCTACATTCCCGTTAAAGGATATGTACAGCATGCTGTCTTTCCTGAATTCAAATATGGTATTGGTGACACTCCGCATCTGTATCTTTTTTGCGCTGTCGTACTGTTCCTGCATCGTTCTGCGCAAGCTATCTACATTAGTAGTGCCATACAGGTCCATGTTGGTAGCAGGGTCATTATTCTTACCTATTGTGTCAATATACTGCTGGCTCTTGCTGAAAAAACTATCAATATCCCTGTTCTCCAGCTTTACCGAATGCCAGCTCCCGATAAGTTTATCCCTGTTACCCTTACAGGAAAATAACACAAGTGATACAAACGCTAAACAATATGCGGTCTTTCTCATAATATGCAAAAATGCAGTTTTAATACCTTGTAATGAAAATTATTTTGCTACTTCGCCTGGCATTATATAGTCTTTCTTTTGCAGGTCATACAGTGCATATCCGTCTTTATGCTTGTCCAGCAAGAAGCCCCTGGCCCCATTTTCCGGAACTACAATGGTGAACTTCTCCGCTGGATAAACATTTTGCTGGAATAATATCTCTATGTTCACCGTACCTGGTGTAAGCTCGGAAATAATGCAATAATTCTTGCCGTAACGGGGTTGCATCTTTCCCTCCATTTTCACATAAAAAGGAGCGGTTTTATCTCCCTGTATGTATATGTATGAATATGGCTGGCCTGCACATACCGGTACCATTAATAACAACATCGCACAAAACACAATAAAAACAGACTTCAGTACCTGCCCCATCTGTGTGTTTATTCTAGTTCTATTAAAACGGTTCCTTTTTCCACTGCAGTGCGTTCATTCACCTTAATTGCTTTAACAGTGGCATTTGCACCGGCTTTCAATACATTCTCCATCTTCATTGCTTCAAGTATCACCAGTGCATCTCCTTTATTTATTTGCTGGCCGGCTGTTACCAGTATTTTCAGTACCATTCCCGGCATAGGCGCTTTTATAGGCTCAGCCTTCTGCATAGCTTTAAGGTCCATGCCCATGTTGCTCAGCAACTGGTCTATGGGTTCCTTTATAGCCGTTTTATATAACTGCCCGTTTATCCGGAGTGATATCTCTTTATTCTTACGATCTGTCTTTTCAATGATGGCGGTATAGCTTTTACCATTATACAATACACTGATCAACCCGTTTGGTTGCCAACTTGCATCCCATTCAGCAGGCACACCATTTAATTGCAATTGCCCATCATCCTGTGTTACAGGAAAAGTATTTTTATCATTGACGGTTATCTCTAACATCCCGGCTATATAGTTTTGAGTGGCAAAAATAGGGATTTGCCTTGTATCAGATACTTAAATTTATATGTTTTACTTCAGAACACTTATGACTTATATTTCAAATATTCATGAATACCGTAATCAATGAATATTTCCTCGTTCTCAGCTATTGGCCTTAACGCAGTAATTAGCAACTCGCTATCCTGTTCCGGCATGCCGGTATACTCCTGCAATTCATATTTCGCATTGGGTGTTTTCTGGTTATTATACAGCGAACCATAGCCTAGTGCAAGCATGGTCCCTGTCTCGGCATACTCATAAACATAGTTTTGCAGCGCGGTTTTCATAATATACGCACTGTCCTTGCTCCATAAAATAAGGATGGGGCAAACCTCTATAATTTCACCCTGCTTTATGGCTACCGATGCAAATACCCCTCTTCCCGCATTCTTTAATCCTGACCTGGCAATGTGAATTTTGTTCTTCAATATTTCCTTCATGCCGGAAAGGTAGGCTTACATTGATGAATAACCATCAGCATATCAGATTATAACAGGGAATTAGCCAGGAAGGAATTAACCGAAGCGACATCAATAATACTACGCAGATGTGCGGTCTAATGTAAACCCGAAAGAGGAACCTACACCTAATTTGCTGCGCACATTCACAGTTTGCCCATGCGCCTCTATGATATGCTTTACAATGGCGAGGCCCAGGCCGGTACCACCTATCGCCCTTGCCCTGCTGCGGTCGGCACGGTAGAACCTTTCAAATATACGGGGCAAGTGTTCTTCAGCTATTCCCGGTCCGTCGTCTGATATTTCTATATACACATGCTTATCGTCCATTTCATAGCAACCTGCTATCACAGAGCCCTGGTCGTTACCATATTTAATAGCATTCTCCACAAGGTTCACCAATACCTGTTTTATTTTTTGCTTATCGGCGTTCACATATATGGGGCGCTCTGTCCCTTTCTTCAGCAATAACTGTATATCCCGCTCCCTTGCCTTTAGCGACAATTCCTCATACACATCTTTTATAAGGTCCTGGATGACAAACGTCTCCTGAATCACCGGTATCTTCCCGGATTCCAGCTTGGATATTTCATCCAGGTCATCGACCAGGCGCACCAGCCTGTCGGTGCTTTTAGATGCATTGGTCAGAAATTTCCGGTTCACTTCCTTGTCTTCCAGTGCACCGCCCAGCAATGTATCCACATACCCCTGTATAGAAAATATAGGCGTACGCAACTCATGCGCAAGGTTCATTAAAAATTCTTTCCTGAATTGCTCATTGGCACGCAGCATCTCTATTTCATCCTTTCTTTGCATGGCCCACTTCTGCACATCTTCACTCACCTCATCAATAGATTTCTGCGGCAGGATATTCTTATAAAAGAATTCCTCTTTTTTTGTTGCCTTGGTCTGGTAAATAAACTTATAAATGATCTTGATCTTGCGGTAGATGAACCGCTGCAGCGTATAATAATACACCCAGTAAACGATAATGAAGGTAATGCCAAGTACAAGGAACGGTACGTACCAGTTTTGATGTAAAAACAGGCTCAGTAATGCGTTGGCTGATGCAATGGTAATAGCGGTAATAAACGACAGCAGGCGCGGAGAAAGGTTTTTAGTATCAAAGACGGACATGGCAACTCAAAGTAAAAAATAAAAAATAAAAACTCAAAAAAAATCTATTGTCCCACACGGAATATGCGTCTTATGCGCTAATAAGTATTAATATCAGCTCTATGGTTTTACCACGCAGGAAGTTTTGACTTTTAACTTTTGACTTTTAATTTTTTAAGCCATTTCAAATTTATAACCTACGCCCTTTACGGTTGTGATCAGGTCTATACCTACCTTTTGGCGTATTTTACGGATATGCACATCTATGGTACGGTCACCAACTATTACATCGGTGCCCCATACACGCTGCAATATCTCATTACGCAGGAATACACGCCCCGGTTTTGATGCAAGAAGGGAAAGCAGTTCAAATTCTTTCTTGGCAAGCAGTATATCCTCGCCTTTATAAGAAACTGTGAATTTCGTCTTGTTGATCTCGAGGTCGCCAAAGGTTTGTTTCTGCTC
>CAIJNJ010000474.1 GCA_903821975.1 uncultured Bacteroidota bacterium | reverse complement strand
TATATATTCTGCTGCTCCCCTTTGGAGGGTCGCGGCATTATCGCCCCGAAATTGCAAGAAGGGACACCATTCTGCCCGTAACATTTGCACTCATTGCCTTTTATGGTATTTCCACATGCTACCTGCTCAATGCCATCACCTTGCCTTATAAAAAAGCCCATGCTGGTATCGTGCTGATAATGCTTTTGATATTCGTATTTGCAAACAGCACTAACAAGTTCAGCAATACCTGCGAAAAACAGGCACTGCAACAGATAGCCACATCTCCAGATAAAATTGTTCTGCTCAACCAGGATTGCACCGTTATGGCATGGGATAAGATCACCAACTACAAAGACTCAAAACTTAATACCGAACTACTACGGTACTGGGGCGTGATACACGAAGAGAAGTATTATTACCAGAAGTAACATACTTGGTACTGGTTTGCAACGAGTACCAAGCGGCACTGCGTTTGTAACGCGCTTATTTCAAGACCAATTCACCTTTGACGCCAGTCTTTAGCATGGCTGCGAGCGAGCCGACTAGTGTCTCTAAAATTTAGCCTTCCGATAGCTATCGGGATTGCAACTGGCGTAAAACAGCTAAATACACTTCAAAAAAAGCAACTTCTAAGGCTTTACAGGTAATCACTTTTGGCTTTTACGTTTTGACCTTTGACTTCTTTCCTCACTTAAGGTCCAGCGTTCCGTTCTCCAGCGTCATATCTTTAGGGTAGTCAAGGTAGCTCCACTTATGCACCACTACCCCATCCTTCAGCAGCATCAGCCCCGGGTTGGTACGTATAGCCGTTTTGCTCACCGTACCATCTATGATCAGGAAGGGCACATCCTTCATGTTCCAGGCTTCCTGGTAGGTCTGGCAGATATCGCGTCCAGCCGAGCAACCCACGTAGAATGGTATATGCATAGCAGCAGCCTTTGATATAAGCGTGCGCAGGCGGTCCATATTGGCGGTGCTGGCTTTATCAGGCTCGCGAAGGAACCAGATGAACGTATAACCTTTAGCCTTTAATATAGATTCGGTAAGGTCATTGTTATTGGAATCAGAAAGCGAGAAATCGTGGATCTCCGGCTGTCCTGTGCCTTCTTTTATCAGCGTCGTCTTGCTGGATACAAATTTCCATGAGTTATCTTTCCATGGGTAGTTTTCGGTAGTAAATTCCTGCTTCACGCCATTCTTTTCATAAACAAATGTGGTAGAATATACCGGGGGCACGGCATCGGGGGCAGGCTGCATCTTTTCCCATATGTTAGTGCCTGCTTTGTACGCCAGGCAATCTTTAACCGGCAGGTGGTGCAATGTATACCACTCAAAACCAAGCACGCCAAGCGTAGCAACCAATATGATCACAACATTGATGATCGCCTTATCGAATATCGGGAATACACGGTACCTGAAAATATACAGGAACAAGGCAACAGCCGTAAGGACTATATCCTTATAAAAAGTAGCGGTATTAGATAGCTTGATACAATCGCCAAAGCAGCCGCACTCCTTTATTTTACCCGAGTATAAAGCATAACCCGTAAGGAAAGTAAAGAATATACTCAGCAACAACAGCAATGTCACATACAACCGGAAGTGGTTCCCTACTATCATGGCCACACCACATATCACCTCTAGCGCTATCATACCCACTGATAGCCAGAAGCTGTAGTTGAGCATAAAATTCATATCCCACACCTCGAAGAACTCGTTCATCTTGTAAGTAAGCGCCATCGGGTCGTTTGCCTTTATCAATCCTGAGAAAATGAACAGCAGGCCAATAATGATCCGGAAGAACCAAATGAGATATTTCATATACTTTAGTTATGTTTTACAGTTAAAATGGAATAAGGGGATAAATCAGCGTTAAAATTAATCATTATGACATTCAAAGTATATAATACAATGCTAAAATTTCAATTAATTATTTAGTTGAAGACATAAACGGGTTTAGTTCACATTATTTAACCATAACCTTTCATCCTGTAACCTATCAACTTATCAACCTATCACTTATATTTGCGCACATGAAAGTAGTCATATTTGCAGGCGGCAGGGGCACCCGCATCTCCGAAGAATCGTCATTGCGACCAAAACCTATGATAGAAATAGGGGGCAAGCCCATTTTGTGGCATATAATGAAAATATATGCCGCCTACGGCCATACCGAATTTATCATTTGCCTCGGCTACAAGAGTTGGGTGATAAAGGAGTATTTCGCCAACTACTTCCTGCACAATGCAGACATAACCGTGGATCTTTCTACCAATTCGGTACAGGTGCATAAGAACTCTGCCGAACCCTTTAAAATATCCCTTATAGATACCGGACTGGACACCATGACTGCCGGCCGGCTGAAGCGCGTATTGCCATATATTGGCAATGAGCCATTTCTCCTTACTTATGGCGATGGCGTATGCGATGTGGATCTTGATGAAGTATTGAAATTCCACAAACAAAGTGGTAAGATATGTACCATGACCGCAATACAGGCTACCAGCCGTTTCGGTGTTATTAAAATGCAGGACAATGGCACCATAGAAAGCTTTGAAGAAAAACCCGCAGATTCCGGCACATGGATAAACGGCGGCTTCTTTGTTGTAGAGCCGGGTATAGCAAAATACCTGCATGATGATGCTGATGATATTATGTGGGAACGCCAGCCTATGGATGACCTTGCCCGCGACAGGCAGATAGGCGCATACCGCTACAAAGGTTTCTGGAAATGTATGGATACCCTCCGCGACAAAGAAGAATTGGAACACCTATGGCAAACTGACCCTACATGGAAAAAATGGTAAGCGCAGAATACCTGCGATCGATATTTAACGGCAAACGTGTTTTCCTTACGGGGCATACCGGCTTTAAAGGTGCCTGGATGTTGCAGATATTGCAATGGCTTGGTGCTAATGTAAAAGGCTATTCACTGGCCCCTGAAAAAAGCAATGATCTCTATAACCAGGTAGAGGGTGACAAGCTTTGTTACAGCTCCGTGATTGGTGATATCTGCGACAAGCAAAAGCTACAGACCGAGATTGTTCGGTTTGAACCTCACTTTGTATTCCACCTTGCGGCTCAGGCACTCGTTCGCCGTGGCTATGAGTTACCATCATATACCTTCATGGTAAATGCACAGGGCACCGCGCATATACTTGATGCCATGCGTAGTCTTGTTCCTGCAGCCGTAGGGGTAATGATAACTACAGATAAGGTGTATGATAACCCCGAGCGCGGCCTCCCATTCAAGGAAGACGACAAGCTCGGCGGCTATGATCCTTATTCCGCAAGCAAGGCATCTGCTGAGATCGTTATCGATTCTTTCCGCAGGTCGTTCTTTAACCCTAAAGACTATCACCTGCACGAAAAGGCAATAGCTGCCGCACGTGCCGGAAATGTAATAGGCGGCGGCGACTATTCTGATAACCGCATTATACCCGACATTGTTCGCTCTATTGCCTTTGGTGAGACCGTTGGGCTCCGCAACCCCGCTTCCGTGCGCCCATGGCAGCATGTACTGGAACCGCTTGGCGCCTACCTGCTGCTTGCAGCGAAAATGACAGAAGACCCAGCCCGTTATAGTACAGCATACAACTTCGGTCCTAATCCCGAGGACATGCTTACTGTGGAAGACCTTACCAAAACGTTCATTGAGCATTACGGTGCCGGTGATTATAAGATATTTAAAGAAGAAGGTGCCCCGCACGAAGCCAACCTGCTGCTGCTGGACAGCACAAGAGCTATGGAGCACCTCGGCTGGAAGTCACAGATGGATGCCCGCACAGCTATTCAATGGACCGCTGAATGGTATGCCGACAAGCATCACAGCGCGAATGAAAAATGCCTGGCACAGATCAAAAATTATTTCGGAGATATTTAATAATGCCTAAGCTACAACCCATAGCACTTTCCGGTGCTTTCCTGATAACATTACCTTCATCTCACGATGCAAGAGGCACGTTTGTAAAGAGTTTCAGCGAATCTATTTTCCGTGAAGCCGGAATAGACTTCACTTTACGCGAGAGCTATTTCTCCTTTTCAAACAAAGATGTGATACGCGGTATGCATTTCCAGTTGCCACCGCACCAGCACAGCAAGATCGTGCTCTGCCCGCAGGGAGCTATCCTCGACGTGCTGCTGGACCTGCGTAAAGAGTCACCTACTTACGGGCAGTACTTTGCGCATGAGCTTTCTGCATCTAACCACAAGGCCTGCTACATACCCGAAGGTTTTGCGCACGGCTTCAAGTCGCTTACTAACGATGCGCTCACCTATTACCTTGTATCTTCAGAATATAACAAGCACTACGATACCGGCATCCGCTACGACAGCATAGGCCTCAACTGGGAAATAAAAGAACCCATTGTTTCCGCCCGGGACTTATCTTTTGTAAGAATGGAAGAGTTTGAAAGCCCGTTTTAGCATCTCTCGCTGTCGGTTTTCTTTCAAATTTATTTAACCTAATTTCGCACTCTCAAATTTTCCGATATGAAAATGGATAAAGTACTCGACAAGCTCGGGATAAAAAAGATCAACGAAGGCGCCGCTACCGGCACTAAATGGCTGAAAGCCGGCGGTGAAACCCTCGACTCCTTCTCTCCTGTAGACGGTAAGAAGATAGCCTCTGTAACTACAGTTACCCGCAAAACTTATGACAAAGTAATAGAGCAGGCGCAAACCTCATTTGACGAATGGCGCATGTGGCCCGCACCAAAGCGTGGCGAAATAGTGCGCCAAGTAGGCGAAGCCCTTCGTAAATATAAAGAGCCCCTCGGCACGCTCGTATCCTACGAAATGGGCAAGAGCCTGCAGGAAGGCTATGGTGAGGTACAGGAGATGATAGATATCTGCGACCTTGCCGTGGGTATGAGCCGCCAATTGCATGGACTTACCATGCACAGTGAGCGCCCGCGCCACCGTATGTATGAGCAGTGGCACCCACTCGGTGTCACCGGCATCATCAGCGCATTCAACTTCCCTGTGGCTGTATGGAGCTGGAACAGCATGATCGCTTTTGCATGTGGCAATACCTGTGTATGGAAACCATCAGAAAAAACACCGATCTCTGCTATAGCCTGCCAGAATATCATCACCGAAGTATTCAAAGCAAATGGTGTGCCGGAAGGCGTTTGCGGCCTCATCATAGGTGGCCGCGAGTCCGGCGAATGGATGAGCAACGACAAGCGTGTACCATTGGTATCTGCTACAGGTTCAACACGTATGGGCAAGGCTGTTGCTACAGCAGTGGCAGGCCGCCTTGGCCGCTCGTTATTAGAGCTTGGCGGCAACAACGCCATTATCATATCTGAGCATGCC
>CAIJNJ010000473.1 GCA_903821975.1 uncultured Bacteroidota bacterium | reverse complement strand
GGTTGCATAACAGGATAAATTAATGTCTCGGCCCGTTCCGGCTGCTGTAAAAACTTCATTTTATTGCAGTAAAAAACGGTTATTTTGTATTGCTCATGTCTCTCTTCGTCACATCAATAAATTCCGGCAGCAACGGCAACTGTTATTATATAGGTAATGACAGCGAAGCAGTATTAATAGACGCCGGCATATCGTGCAGGGAAACGGAAAAACGAATGAAACGCCTCTCCATTGATATTACAAGGGTTAAGGCCATTTTCATTTCCCACGAACACGGCGACCACATTTGTGGAGCAGAGGCCTTGGCCGCAAAGTATAACCTCCCCGTATATATCACAACGGCAACATTGCGTAATAGCCCACTTCGTATTAACCCGCACCTGCTAAAGAATTTTACAGCTTACAAACCGGTTAACGTAGGCGAACTGTCCGTGCTGGCATTCCCAAAGCAGCATGATGCAGCGGACCCGCACAGTTTTGTTGTTTCCGGCGAAGGTGTGAACATCGGTATATTCACGGATATTGGCACGGCATGTGATCATGTCGTAAAAAACTTCTGTCATTGTCATGCCGTTTTTCTTGAAGCAAATTATGACGAGCGGATGCTGGAAAACGGGCGATACCCTCAACATTTAAAAGCCCGGATCCGCGGAGACCACGGACATTTGTCCAACATGCAGGCGCTTGATCTGTTTATAAACCATCGGCCCTCGTATATGTCGCACCTGTACCTGTCTCACCTTTCAAAAGACAATAACTCACCTGATATAGCGCACGCATTATTTTCAGCGCATGCAGGTAATACCAGCATCACCGTGGCATCGCGTTACAAGGAGACCCCAGTCTATGAAATTGGTGGTGATAAGCATGACTGTACGATAAAGAAGATCATCCTTTCTGAACCTGCCCAGCTATCATTGTTCTAAACGTTTATATGGAATTCAGTAAGGTCAATAAAAAATATTTCACTACCCGGCTCACCGAGTGGCATGCCACAGATAACAACCGCAGCCTGCCCTGGAAAAGCGAGAAAGACCCTTATAAGATCTGGCTGTCGGAAGTGATATTGCAGCAGACACGGGCATTGCAGGGCCTTCCTTATTATGAGCGGTTCACGAAAAATTTTCCTACGGTAAAACACATGGCCGCGGCAAATGATGAAGATGCCTTCCGGCTATGGCAGGGTTTAGGATACTACAACCGTTGTAAAAACATGCTTGCCACAGCCCGCTATATTACTTCTGAGCTGAAAGGAAAATTCCCGACTGATTACGATGGACTGATACAGTTAAAGGGCATAGGCCCATATACAGCTTCCGCAATCGCATCATTTGCATTCGGGCTGCCACATGCTGTTGTAGATGGCAATGTATACAGGGTACTCGCCCGGTATTTTGGCATCGACACCCCGTTTGATACGACGGAAGGAAAAAATATTTTCTCTGCACTTGCCCACGAACTACTTGATGTAAAGAACAGTGCAGCATACAACCAGGCAATAATGGACCTTGGCGCTACCGTATGCACACCGAGAAACCCACTATGCGGCCAGTGCCCGTTACAAAAGAAATGTATTGCTTATAGCCAGGGTTTGATCAGGCTACTGCCGGTGCGGAGCAAAAAGCAAAATGTAAAGACAAGATATTTTAACTACCTGTTACTAAAATGGAAGGATAAACTGTGGATACATAAACGTATCGAAAATGATATATGGGAAAATCTGCACCAACCTTACCTCATAGAAACTACTGAACCACTCACAGCGGATAGTTTATTGCAAACCAAACAATTCAAAAACCTGGATGTAACATATGACGAAATAACATACAATGGCTCCATTAAACAACGACTCACTCACCAACTTATAAATACAAGCTTTTTCACTATAAATCTCAGAAAAAAGGCAAATATTAATGCATATGATGGCAGATGGCTGACTATTAGCGAATTAAAAAACACAGCTTTTCCTAAAACACTTGTTTCTTTTTTAAAAAATAATTTATACTTTTAGTATGTATTAGGTTATAGATTTTTATTAATTAATAATTTAAGATACCATGAGAGGCGTAAACAGAGTTGTTTTGATAGGAAATCTTGGCAAAGACCCGGACCTGCAATATTTAGAAGGAAATATAGCGGTAGCTAAATTTCCACTTGCAACAACAGAGACGTATAAGGACAAAAGTGGTACGTTGGTTTCCCAAACGGAATGGCATACTGTAGTGCTTTGGCGTGGACTTGCTGAACTCGCGCAAAAATACCTGCATAAGGGTAGCCTTGTATTTATCGAGGGGCGCATCAGAACCAGGAATTGGGAAGATAAAGACAAGAACCGTCGTTTCAGCACAGAAATAATTGGCGATAACCTGGTAATGCTGGATAAACGCAAGGAGCAGAGTGATAATCTACCGCATATAGACACCCCGGCAGTGGAAAGCACCAGTTTCCCGGATATAAATTTTGATGGCAGCGTTCCCGGAAGCATTACAAAAGACGATCTGCCGTTCTGATTCCGGATTATTCAGTATTAACAAAAGAGCACTATATTATTTATATCGCTCATTTTGTTAATTTTGACTGCATCACCAAACTATAATACAAATTGGAAAGTACCGAAGGCGATACGAATCTTACATCACTATTGCTGCAAATAACTTCTCCTGAAGCGTTTTCACCCAACGCAACAATACTCATTATTGCCATACTTATTCTGCTGCTGATGTCTGCTATAATAGCAGGCGCAGAAACAGCGTTCTTTTCCCTGGCACCAAAGGATATCAATTTCTTAAAAACCAAGGAAAAACAAAGCGCCCGGATAGCTTCACAACTGCTTGACCATCCGAAAATGCTGCTGGCAACCATTCTTGTAGCAAATAATTTTATCAATATAGCCATTGTCATTACTACCAATGTGGTTGTGGGTTCCATGCTGCCGCATGATATTAATAACCATGTGGTCATCAGCGCAGCGCTTTCATCGGGTATGAATACGGCAATCGCTTTTTTGATACAGGTAGTGTGTGTTACGTTCTTACTGGTATTATTCGGCGAGGTATTGCCCAAAGTATATGCCAGCCAGAACAACCTGCGCATGGCTTTATTCTCCGCGCCGTTTATACGTGTGCTATTGGGTATCTTCAACCCTATCAGCCGTATGCTCGTAAATTCCACTCATTTTATCGAGGGTAAAATAAGCTCAAAGACGGCCAATATAAGCAGTGAAGATTTTGAACATGCCATTGAGCTGACTGTAGGACATACAGCAACGCGCGAGGAAGTAAACATATTTAAAGGCATACTTAAATTCGGAAATATCTCTGCACGCCAGGTAATGCGTACCCGCCTGGACGTAAGCGCCATTGACCACGACATGAGCTTTACTGAAGTACGTGAGTATTGCCTGGAAGCAGGTTACTCAAGGCTGCCGGTATACAAAGAAAGCCTTGATAAGATAGCCGGCGTCATTTATACAAAAGATTTTCTGCCGCATATTGACAATGATACATTCGACTGGCATGCCCTGATACGTCCTGCATATTTCGTGCATGAAAGCAAACTGATTGAAGACCTGCTTAAGGAATTCCAGCAAAAAAGAATGCACTTCGCCATTGTGGTTGATGAATTTGGTGGAACGTCCGGTATCATAACACTGGAAGATATCATGGAAGAGATCATAGGTGATATTAAGGATGAATTTGATGAAGAAGATCTCAACTACAAAAAGATAGACGATCACAATTTTATCTTCGAAGGCAAAACACTGATCAATGACGTATGCCGTGTTATAGGCGTCCCCTCCGATACCTTTGATACAGTACGTGGGGAAAGCGATTCCCTGGCCGGACTTATCATTGAAATATCCGGGAAATTCGCAGCAGTAAATGAGATCATACGCTACAAGCAATATGAATTCACGGTACTCGCTATTGACAAAATGCGCATCCAGCGTGTGAAGCTCACTATACATGAGCCACTTGAAGAAGAAATCGATTAAAAATATTATAGCACTACCTGCTGCACCAGATCACTCTTGAACGGATAATCTGTACTGAAATGCAATCCTCGGCTCTCCTTCCGGAATTGCGCAGACCTTACAACGAGATAACCAATGGTAACAAGGTTCCTAAGCTCGCATAGCTGTGGAGACAATGCAGTTGTTTTATATAGTTCTTCTGTTTCCTTGTGCAGCACATCTATTCGTGTCATGGCGCGCTGCAGGCGAACATCATTGCGCACAATGCCAACATAATCACTCATAACCTGCTGTAGTTCTTTCAGGCTCTGGGTAATCAGGATCATTTCTTTGGGTTCATTGGTGCCGGAAGCGTTCCAGTCAGGCACTTCATCTTTAAATGGGATATCATTGATCCGCATTGCCATATCCTCGGCACAGCGGTGCGCGAAAACAAGCGCTTCCAACAATGAATTAGACGCAAGCCGGTTGGCACCATGCAAGCCCGTAGCAGAACACTCCCCGCAAGCATATAGATTTACAATAGAAGATCTGCCCATCTCATCTGTTTTGATACCACCACAGCAATAATGCGCGGCAGGCGCAACAGGTATCATTTGCTCAAACACATCAATACCAATGCTTTTGCACTTTGCATAAATATTCGGGAAGTGTGAAAGGAACTTTTCTTTGTCCATTGCACGGCAATCGAGGTACACATGCTCTGTACCTGTTCGTTTCATCTCGCTGTCGATGGCACGTGCCACAACATCGCGTGGTGCAAGGTCTGCACGGGAATCATAACCCGGCATAAAAGCCTCACCGTCCTTATTCCTGAGTATTCCACCATCGCCCCTTACCGCCTCTGTGATAAGAAAGGAAGGGCTCACCCCCGCTTCATACAAGGCTGTAGGGTGAAACTGGATGAACTCCATATTCTCTATGCGTCCTTTGGCACGGTAAGCCATTGCTATGCCATCGCCTGTTGCTATACGCGGATTGGTAGTGGTCCTGTATACCTGCCCTGCCCCACCCGATGCCATAAGTGTGCAGCGCGCCAGTATCTTCTCTATATTATTATTGTTCAGGTTCAATGCATAAACACCATAGCACGTAATATCAGGCGTGGATTTTGTGACCAGATAACCCAGGTGGTGCTGTGTAATAATATCTACCACAAACCAGTGGTTGTGTATTTGAATATTAGGATATTGCTTCGTTTCTTCGACAAGGGCACGCTCTATTTCAAATCCCGTAACGTCCTTATGATGCAGTATCCGGTATTCAGAATGGCC
>CAIJNJ010000472.1 GCA_903821975.1 uncultured Bacteroidota bacterium | reverse complement strand
CGAAGAATTCAAGATAGCATTTAATGATACTGCGATCACCTCGGAACACCTACTGAAAGCACTGGCACAGTTCACCGGGCTTATGATCTCATCTAACTCCCGCTATGATAAATACATAAGCGGCGAGGATACATTTTCAGTTAGCGAGAAACGTGGCCTTGAACTGTTTCGCGCCAAGTGCGCCACGTGCCATGAAGAGCCGCTATTCACAGACAACACCTACCGCAACAATGGTCTAAAGCAAGATAGCTCATTAAGAGATAAAGGCAGGGGTGCAATTACAAGCGCAGAATTTGATGACTATAAATTCAAAGTACCGAGCCTGCGCAATATAGAACGCACCTACCCATATATGCATGATGGCCGCTTCCGGAAACTAACCGAGGTGCTTGACCATTATGCTAAGCCGGAGAACTTCTCACCAAACGCTGCAAAAGAAATGTACGAAATAGGCAAACTATCTGAACAGGATAAGAAAGACCTGTCGGCATTTCTCCTCACCCTTACCGATAAGACCTTTTTGTATGACAGAAGGTTTGTTGATCCGAATGTGCAATGAGGATTAAATATTTATAATCCTTGTAAGCGTGATATTATATCGTTCTTTGTTTCTGATGCCATAGCAGCATTTATAGTCATGCCGCTAGTAGTTAATCCCGACTGCTCATAATAATACCAATTTTCATTATTATTAGTTATCACAACTAATTCATAATTCAATCCAACAGGTATTTGATTACCGTGATATGCCAAAGAGAAACTATTTGTTGCACTATTATATAGTGCAACAGGAATCGACACTTTTTGCATTGGAAAAACAAGAGATATTTCAGTGTTGCTGTTGTTATAATTAGTATTGGGTACGACAACTTTTATATCAGTAAGCTGTGAAGAACTATTCCAAAAATAGTCGCAATTTACAGTTGAGAAACTAGTGCAGGAATCAAAAAAATAATTATAATCATGATTACCTCTTGAACTGTCAATGTAAGTACCTGAAGCTGTAGTACCTGGTGTTGTATTATTACCTTGTATCCATGTAGTTATTGAATCAGTATTATTATTATTCCCATAATACAGTTGCATTTGCTGTGATGATGCCGCTGATTGTTTAAAACCAAGTCCATACTTATTTGCAAACACCGTCTGTCCATTTGCCTGAGCAGCTATATTTATTTCACCACCACTGGTAAGGAAACTGTCATTTGTAATGGTGCTGGTTCGATTAGCGATAAAATCACCTATTTTATAGATTTCCACTAATTGTATATTTATGATCCCACTGGTAATAGTGTTACCGCTATCATCTTTAAAGGAGTTTACATAGAAATGCAACATAGTGCCATTAGCTCCATAAATGATTGTATCCCTTCCTGCAGTAACACTAAAGGTCTGAGGTGTTGAACGAAGAGCAGAAAATAACTGGTTCAAAGATGGGTTACCAGGAGTAATACTAGTATTCGCTCTTTTGCAAGATAACATTGAGATGAATGTTATGATAAAAATTATTGTAATGGCAAAAAGAATTTTGTTCATAAAAGTTGTTTCAAGTAATAATAGACATATTGATGGCTGCAAACGTTTGGTAAATTACATAAATATACAAATAAAACTGTTGTGAGGTGTGAGGACTATAAAACATCCCCCTACCCCTTCGCCCGAGCACAAAAGCTACGCTCAAGGGGGAATTGCCCTCAAACCAATTAGGAATACATTTAAACAAAGCGCCTCCGCTCAACAGTCATGGTTCGTAGTTCGACTTCGCTCACTATGACAGCGCTCAATTGCCTAGTTTATTGTACGAGGGGAGTTGAAAAGGCTCCGCGGATGGATATCAGCGGAGCCTTTAAGAATATACTTACTGCTTAAGATTATTTCTTCTTGTCTATGAGGTCGAAGAACTGGTCGAGGGCTGGGAGTATCACTATCCTTGTTCTGCGGTTAGCGGCCCTGCCGTCTTCTGTGTCATTAGACTGCAGAGGCTTGTATTGACCACGGCCAGCTGCTGTCATGCGGGCAGGGGGAATATGGTATTCGTCCTGGAGAATACGGATAACCGATGTAGCGCGCTTTGTACTGAGGTCCCAGTTATCAACAAGGAGGCCTTCTTTAAATGCAACACTATCTGTATGGCCTTCCACCATAATCTCGTTCTCGGGATGAGCAAGCAATACTTTAGCTACTTTGCCCAGCACTTCTTTTGCAGGCGCATTCACTACATACTTACCACTCTTAAAGAGCATCTTGTCTGATATATCTACATATACCACGCCCTTATCGATCTTGATATTGATATCCTTATCGTCCATGTTGCCGATGGCACCTTTGAGGTTCATTACAAGAGCCATGTTCATAGAATCTTTACGTGCCATTGCTGCCTGCATGTCTTTGATATAGGCATCCTTGGCGCCCATAGTAGCAAGGAATTTATTGATGCTTTCCGCCTGCGACCCGGATAATACGGAAAGGTCTTTCAAGTGGTTGGTCATTTCTTCATTTGATGATTTCTGGTCCTGCAGCCTGTCGCGAAGTGCACCGATCATGGCCTGGTAAAGACGGGCTGAATCAGCGCAATCGGCATGCCATTTTTTCTCTAACGTATAAGCACTGTCTAACTTGGCATTCTTAGCTTTTTCCTGCTTCAGTTTCTTTGATGAAACGCAGGAAAACAATACAAAAGAGGATACTACAAATAACACAACGTGTTTTAATTTCATGATATTTTTATTTATGGTTGCAAAAGTATTAAAAATGATATTGGTATTGTTGAGTGAATTGTTAAAAACTGTATTATGCTAATCAAATCTCAAACTATTATTGTTTAACCGCAAAGGCGCAAAGACGCAAAGTTTTCCGCAGCTAATGGTAATTTCTGATATTTAACCAGCTATATATTCGGGTGGCCCTCTTAGTTTAAATAAAACAAGCGCTCTTGAAAAAATAAACGAAGTGCTATTGTCTACAAATGCATTGTCGTTGTATTCCCGATTGCTATGCTGCAATAAAAATAAAGAAGCATCGTACCGGCACTCCCCGCCCATGTACCGAACTTTTATGTGTTCGTTCTTTACAGGGAGGCTTTTGTAAAACGCAGGAAATGGGTTTGTATTATATAAGGACTCCGAACCCGAAATCTGTTCATTGTTCTGGTCCGATAAGCTGAATGCAAAAGGCCTGTTACAAAATGCAACTATCGCAACCAGCAGGCAAAACAGTAAACCGACCTTTTTAAACATTTATTCGCTTGTACCACAAAATTACCGTTAATTAATTTGAAAATGTGTGAATTTGAAAATTTGAAAATTGTTTAGCGGGTGGACTAATTTGAAAATGTGAACCTAATTTGAAAATTTGAAAATGGTTAATCGTGTGAATCATGCTACTTACT
>CAIJNJ010000471.1 GCA_903821975.1 uncultured Bacteroidota bacterium | reverse complement strand
AGTGGGGTAATGATGGGGCATACTGTGGCAACCGAAAAATAAATAATTAATTAATTGATATCCAATCTATTATAACTGATCAATGCCCCATTACCCTATTATTTATTTTCCGCTAAAACGGGGCATCCCATCCTCTATATTGTCTCTCTCAACGAGGCATGACGAGACATGAGCAACAAATGCGCAGGAAATGAGCAAAGAATGAGAGATTTTTGGGAGTTTTCCAACCCATAGTTTCTTGATTATCAGTCGCAATGTGAGAGAAAAAAACTCCCGGTACGAACCTGGAGATAAGTTCCAGCACTCACCCGCTCCAAGCCTGTGTACCGAGCAAAGTCGAAATAGAGAGGGTCGGTTTCAACTTGATCTAGGGTCAGCCTGACTGCCGGTAGGCAGGGGTGGGGCCAAAAAAAAGAGACTGTATAAAACAGTCTCTTTTTTAAGAACGCTAAAGAGTCTTATTTTCTTTTAGCGGCTGCCCTTTTCTTAGGACCAGCATTCTTTTTAGCAGCTGCTTTCTTAGGAGCAGACGCTTTTTTCGGTGCTGCCTTCTTAGGTGCAGCCTTTTTTGCAGCTTTCTTAGGAGCTGCTTTCTTTGCAGGAGCTTTCTTAGCTGCCGCTTTCTTTGCAGGAGCTTTTTTAGCTGCTGCCTTCTTTGCTGTTGCCATAACTGTGAATTTAAGGGTTAAACAAAAACCTTTATATGGCAAAATCGCCGTGGGGGTTAGGCCTCGGCGATCGCTGTATTGACTGCTTTTACAGAAACTAACGTTTTAGTACGTGTCTTACGAAATTCCACGATACCGTCTGCAAGCGCAAAGATCGTAAAATCTTTACCCAGGCCTACATTATCACCGGGATGATAAACCGTTCCACGCTGACGTACTATAATGTTACCATTGATGGCGGGTTGACCACCGAATATTTTTACACCCAGCCTTTTGCTGTGTGAATCACGACCGTTCCGTACACTGCCTTCCCCTTTTTTGTGTGCCATTTTATGCTACTTATTATTACTGAATTACTATTACGAGTTAAAATTAAGCAATTTCATTGATTTTTATCCTGGTCAGGCTCTGACGGTGACCATTTTTTTTCTGGTAACCTTTTCTGCGCCTTTTCTTGAACACGATAACTTTATCGCCCTTCAAATGATCTATGATCTCAGCCTGAACTTTTTTACTGTTATTACCTACGGTAATATTACCATCGGTGCTAACCATAAGGATATCCGAAAACTCAACCTTGTCACCTGCATTACCTTCCAGGCGATGCACAAACAATTCATCATTCTGTTTCACTTTGAATTGTTGCCCTGCTATTGTTACTATTGCAAACATGATAAACAAAAATATTTCCGCAAAGCTAATACACTTTTTTCTATTTAACAACAAAAATATAATATTCTTTATTTTTTTTTCTTTATTGTTCTTCTTCTTTTGGCTGTATTTTATCCCAATAATATACAATCATTAATATAGCATTAGTGGCCGGAAGTAGCCAGAATACACGGTTTTGGTACCTTGATAGCACTGTAGAAAAGGTAGCCATTACGAATGCATTTATTAAAAAAAACAATAAAATAGTGCAATAAATAAAAAATAATTCTTTTGTAAAAATGCCCCTGTTAAACAATATCCAGAGGGTAGAGAGGATAAAAAAGAGGTAATAAATATAGTTGGCATTGGTCCCTGATATTCCTCCGTTATATTGTTTAGATGCGCAATATTCATTCAGCTCATCAGGAAAATAAGTGCCTATTCGCTGCCACGGTGATGACCATTTTCCCTGCAAAGAAGTATGGTCCTGCGCCCCTGTTTGCGATAGTTGCCGGAGTGTGGCAGTAGCAGAACTTTTTGCAAACATCTTTATATAACGTGGTGTCATGAAAACATCATGTATAATAACATTGTACTCTACTTTATTACTGTCCCAGCCGCCTGTCTTATATAATGGGCTTTGTTCGTCCCAGATGAAATCCCACGAATAGGCAGGTATCTGGTCTTTATAATTACAGAGCTTCAGGTTCTTTTTACCACAGTTATTATCAAGGTACACGTTAAGCAGGCCCATCTCCACAAACTTGCCCATCATGAATACATGGCTGCCCCGCGAGAAGGTGAACCCGTATCCATTAGCTGCATTTACAGTACACATCAACAGCCAGCTCATCGCCGACATGCATAATAATACAAGGCTTCTCTTTAAAAGTGTTTTGTATTTTTTCACGAGCGCCCATACTATCAAAGCTATTGAGAACAGGGCAACGATAAGGAAATGGGAATTGTGAATGATAATGGAAAGGAAGATGATGATTGTGTATGTGGCCAGCGGCAATACCTTCCCTGACCGCTCTGATAAATAGAGCAATATTGCCAGCAACAGGCTGCCCGCAAAAACATTGGGCATCAGGTAGCTTGCCACCCACGATACACATGTAAAGGATACAATAGTAATAACTGTGAAAAGTGCAAAGTGGAATTCGAGCGGCTTCTTTTGCAGCAACTGTATATACTTCAGCAGCAGGTACGATAAGATGGCGCATTGTGCGAAAAGTGCGAACCATAAAGAGTTCCACATACTTGTATATCGTATGAACCAGCCATAAAACGGTGAGCGGTCATTAGGGATAATATTAAGTATGCCTTTTTCTATATAGGCCCCTGTATCGCTTTCTGTAAGCCCAAATCCGTTATACAGCGCCACCACCATCACAGCAAGTGATGTGAGCAATAGCAGTAGTATAAAGTTCTTTATTTTCATAAGCGGCAATTAGAATAGGCCATTATCTTTTTTATTAGCGACAGCCTGGTATTTATCCCGGTAATATTTTATGATCACAATCGCATTTGTAGCCGGCAGTATCCAGAATATACGGTTTTGATATCGTGCCAGCACATTTGAAAAAGTAGAGGTAACGAACGCATTTATCAATAAGCTCAACAGGATAAAAGCATAAATAAAAATGAGATCACTATCCATAACCCTGCGATAGTAGAATAAAACCCATAGCGATGACAACACAAAAAACAAATAATACACGAAGTTGCATGATGTGGCACTCAATGCATCGGTATTTTGAAGCGAGGTACTATATTCCCTGAGTTCATCGGAAAAGTACTGCCTTACTTTTTTCCATGGTTCCGAATCTTTGCCCAGAACAGATACTTTGTCCGGCGCCTGTATCTGTGTCAGTTCTTCCAGTGTAGATACTACAGCTTTTTGGGCAAACATGCCCACATACTTTGGTGTAGTAAATACGTCGTGGATGATGATCTTATAATCCGGGTGCAGACTGTCCCAGCCGCCGGCTTTATACAAAGGGCTTTCGCCCGACCATAAAAACTCATTCGGATCGCCGGGTATGCGCCCCTTATAGTTACACAAGGCAAGGGTTTTCTTGCCGCAATTCTCATTCAGGTATTCACTAAGTATACCTGTTTCAGAGAGTTTGGCCATCATGAAAATATCGCTGCCCCTTGAAAAAGTAAATCCGTGTTTTTTTATTTTGTTCATGCTGCACAGTATCATCCACACGCCCAGGCAAACAGAAAACAGCACAATGCTTTTTCTCGTTAATTCTTTATTCTTTTTCACCAGAGCGTATAATAACAGCGCGGTTGCCAATAAAGAAGTAATGATAAAGTGCGAATTATGGATCAGCACAGCAAGAAAGATAATGGCTAGATATGACAGTTTAGTAACGATGTGTTGTTGCCGCTCATATATATATAGAAAGGCACTCAATAGCAATATGCCCGCAAATATATCGGGCATGATATAGGAAGTAACCCAGGATACACACGTAAATGAAATGATCGCTATTACCGAAAGCAACGTAAAACCTATATCAGCCTGCGACTGCTTATTGGCCGGCATCTGAAGTAGCAGTATATACCGCAACAGTAAGTAGGATAATATGAGGCATTGAGCAAATATGGTAAACCACAGCGATGTCCATAGTGTAGTAACGCGTACAAACAAGCCATAAAAAGGAGTCCGGTCTGCCGCAAAATGGGGATAAATGGCCTGCTCTATATAGGCACCGGTGTCACTTTCCACCAAGGGAAACCCATTATATAGCGCCACCGTCATCAGGCATACGGCCGTAATGAGGAATAGCGCAAAAAACTTTTTATAGTTCATAAATGGGGAGCGTGGGCAATATTAAATCTCTAATATCCGAAAATAAACTACAATAATAAGCATGTAATTAGTATTAACTTTGGATTTGAGTAAATTTAGCGAATGAAGATAAAATCCTTTCTCGCAAGGCCATACGCGTCAATAATACATTCGCGTGTGCGCAAGGGCATGGCTACTGCAGTTGCAGATCAGCAGGCTGTTTTGCAGTACCTGCTGAAACAGGGAGGGCGTACCGCATTTGGGAAAGAACACGGGTTTCAAAACATAAAAACATACGAAGATTATAAAAGTGCCGTTCCCATTCGCGACTATGAAGCCTTCGCGCCCTACATAGATAAAATAAAAGATGGTGGCCAGAATATTCTCTGGAAAGGCAAGCCAATATATTTCGCGAAAACGTCGGGTACCACAAGTGGTGTTAAGTATATACCGATCACAAAGGAGTCGATACCCAATCATATTAACGGCGCGCGCGATGCCCTGCTTTGCTACATGGCCGAAAGCGGCAATACCGACTTTGCTAACGGGAAGATGATCTTTCTCTCCGGTACACCCGAACTGGAGCGAGTGGGCGGTATTCCTACCGGCCGCCTCAGCGGTATTGTGAACCATTATATCCCTCGCTACCTGCGGGGAAACCAGTTGCCCTCATACGAGACCAATTGTATAGAAGACTGGGAAGTGAAGCTGGACAAAATAGTGGAGGAGACCATGCATGAGAATATGACGCTCATCAGCGGCATACCCCCATGGATGCAGATGTATTTCGACTGGCTGAGCCAGAGAAATGAAGGAAAGAAGATAAAGGACTTATTCCCGGCGTTGCAGGTGATCGTACATGGCGGGGTAAATTTTGAACCATACAAGTCAAAGATCATCGACAGCCTTGGTGGAAATGTGGACATGATCGAAACATTTCCGGCATCTGAAGGTTTCTT
>CAIJNJ010000470.1 GCA_903821975.1 uncultured Bacteroidota bacterium | reverse complement strand
CTGGCAAAAGATCGGTATGCCGGAAGGCAATTAATCGCTACCTTATTTATAGGCCTCGTCAAATGAGGCTCCGTTATTTATTGCGGCAATAAACTGCTTCATTCGGCCCTTGGTATACCACTTCCTGACTTCATACCGGGCAGCAGCATAGTGAAGTGTCACTTGGTCGCTAGTTCCTGATAAGAACAACGCCGGTGTATTAATTTCCCTGATATCCGGGAGTTTTCTAAAATTATCCGAATAGACCTTCAGACTGTCTTCAGAAAAATCAGGGCGGTTATCTACCTGCATCGCAAGACCTTCTTTATACCAAACCGGGATTTTGAATTGGTTATTGAGAAATCCTATACACTGGTAAAGTTCAGCGTGCATCAACTCATGAGACACAATATCAGCGTTAAGCCCGTCCCTGCTAAGTACTATATATGCCCCCAGCTTAGTATGCGTACAGGCAGGTCCGCCGGAAGGATCTCCGTATTTGGCATAGTCAGCATCATTATCACAATAGATAAACTTAGGGTGGCAGGTGAGGCTTCCCAGAAAATTACGGTCCCTGTCAAAGGCTTCGCTAATTAATAACCTGATCTTCTCACGGGTAGCGGCAGGAACATCGCTTTTATAATAAAGGTTTTCATCTTTGATAAGATCAGAGTGATCTACCAGTATGCAGCGTGTCTCTTCAGGGAAAGCAAAATAGTGTCCGACTGCTATCAGTGGCAGTAGCAGTAAAACAAGGATACTGCCCCTTAAAACAACTTTCCAGGCTTTATTCATTTATGGAAAATGTAAATAAATGAACTAAATCTATACCACCCTCTCGTTTAGAGAAAATGAGGGGAATGCCCTATAAATGCAACTTGGCCTTCTTGCCGAGCAGCTCATCTACCGTTTCACGGTACATCTCATCAGGCACGCAGCAATCAACCGGGCAAACAGCCGCGCATTGTGGCTCTTCGTGGAAACCTTGGCACTCGGTACATTTATTAGGAGTGATATAATATACATCTACAGCTATAGGAGCATGAAGTGCAGCAGCATCGGTGGTTGATCCATCCATTAACGTAAAGGCCCCTTTTACAGAAGTTCCGTCCTGGATCGCCCATTCTACCCCACCCTCATATATCGCGTTATTAGGACATTCAGGTTCACAGGCACCGCAATTGATACATTCATCAGTGATCTTAATAGCCATAAGAAGTCTTATAATTTAGTTTATGTGCGCACAAAGTTACAACTTCGCATCAAATACAACAGCGGTAAAGCCTAAATAAAACCAAAATTTGATATCCGGCCTTTACCACACCTATTGAATTTTTAATTTTGCCTTTTGAATCTATAAAATGACCAAAGACTTACTCACTACCGAAATACGCTTAGATCTGCTGGCCAATCTTGGCTCATACATGAACTTTAATGATATGGGGTGGATGGATGCGCAGGACCGTGCAGTAAGGGCAAATGCATGGTTTACACCCGAGCATATCGCCCTCGCTGTTGAAAATATTGCTGATGAGTTCCTTCAAATAGATAAGCTGCAGCAGTGGATATCATCCTATACGCTGCCTGCAACCACCAAAAAAGTGGGCATTGTTATGGCAGGCAATATCCCGCTGGTGGGTTTTCACGACTTTCTTTGTGGTTTTGTCACCGGCCATGATCTGCTGCTGAAGCTCTCCTCAAAGGATGAGGTATTAATGAGGCACCTATTGGGCAAACTAACCGATTGGGAACCCGCCATTGGAGAGCAGGTACAAATTGTCGACCGCTTGAATAATTGCGATGCATACATAGCCACCGGCAGCAACAATACAGCCCGGTATTTTGAGCAGTATTTTGGTAAATATCCGCATATCATTCGCCATAACCGTACCTCTGTGGCAGTACTTGATGGCTCTGAAACAGATGCAGAACTCGCGTTACTGGCCGATGATGTATATATGTATTATGGCCTCGGCTGCAGAAATGTGACACAGGTATATGTGCCACGCAATTACGATTTCGCACGCCTTCTTCGTGTGTTCAACAAACACAACAACTACGCTGACCTTAATAAGTATAAAAATAATTACGACTACCACCTCGCTATATACCTGCTAAACAGGGCACCCTATATGAGCAATGAGTCGCTGCTTATGGTAGAAAATGACCTGCCGTTCTCGGCAGTAAGTGTGCTGCACTATAAGTATTACGACGATAAAGCACAACTTGCAACCCAACTGCAGAACAACCCTGATATACAAACTGTGATCGGTAATGGCTTCACCCCATTTGGCGACTCGCAAAAACCGGCTTTAAGTGACTATGCGGATGGCATAGACACAATGTCTTTCCTTTGCGGATTGTAAAATCACGCTCTTTTTACACAAATT
>CAIJNJ010000469.1 GCA_903821975.1 uncultured Bacteroidota bacterium | reverse complement strand
TCCCGTTTTTTGTTTACTGCATTTCAGGATTCCCATCGTTGCATAACAAGGTGTGGCACACTTTGTAAGTGTTCCACACCAATTAACGGTATATACATTTTTCAGATCTTCCCACCTTCGCCTGAAATAGGCTATGACGTGTAACAAAGGTCGGACAGGATTTTGGAAGAATAAAAACCGGTTTTTATGATAGTACATTTTTCGCATTGTCATAACCCGTATACAGTCTGTGATGTATTTTTCTTTCACGGTAAGGCGTTGATAACGTGTGCGATTATATGTAATTACAACCTTTGAAAAAAGGAAAGTATCTATCCCGGTGAATCTATAAAAAACAAAAAAGCCCCAAAAGGAGCTTTTGTTTTAATTGCATAAATAGTTTGTTATGGGAATTGTATACCCTGGTATTTGTTCACATCCGTAAGCGGGATGGTAGAATGGTAGTACGCATTTATGGTAGTGATGATCTGGTTGGCCACAAGTGCGTAACCGCGCTGTGTAAGATGTATACCATCTAATGAGAATGCGCCGCCGGTAACATATTGTGCGGTGTATTTAATACCGTTGTATGAAATACCCGAAGCGATAGTGCCGAGGTAAGTATTCATATCCACATAAGCAAGGTGATACTTAAGTGACTCCTGGTAGATATAATCGTTGAACGTTTTTGTAGCTGCCCTGATAAACTGTATTTCGTCTGTGGTGAGCACATACTGTGAAGGTATGGGTGATTTAGCACCCCAGCCGTAGCAGGTAAGGTTAGCCATAGGCACGGTAAGCAGTATCAGCTCACCGGGCACTGCCTGGCGGGTATTACCATTATTATCCTGGATGATAAAGTAGTTATAACCAATATGGAAGAGGATATTTGGGAATTGTGTTTGCCAAAGTGCATTCAACGTATCGGCTTGTCCCTGCCTTGTAAGGTACAGGCCATTAGCAGGCACTGTGGTGAAGAATGGCACTGATGTTACATCAGGTATGTTGATGAGTGCCCCGCTGGCGCCTGTGCTGGTAGCAACAACAAGGGCAGAGTCGTAAATGCGTTCAAAAACAGCAGTAGGCGTGATGTCGTTTGTTCCGTAGATATTACCAGCGATCGGCACGGCATTACCGGTACCATTTCCCTGTCCGCCTGCAGTTGCATAACCAAGCACATCGTTTGCACCCAGCCAGAAAGTAAAGAACGTGGGGTATAAGTTGTGCACCATGTAGATAAGTTCATCCATTGGTGTGCCGTTCACATCCTGGTAAAAACGCTGAGCATAAGGATTAAGCGCACAATAGCCAGCAACCGGGTAATCGGCTACACGTATACCGGGCACACCTATATTGTTTATCTGGCCGTGATTTGCCGGGCTTACATAACGGTTACCATCTGCTGCATTAAGCGGATCGCTATCTGTTACAGGGCCAAGTGAGAAAGTACCCTCGCAGGTATCTTCAATAGTGCCCAGTACAAGTTTTGCGGTAGGGTAACCAACATCACCCACCAGTAATGGCTGGATGAAAGGGCCTTTTGCACCGGCATTACCGGCAACCAGCGAAAATTGTTCGAACAACCTTTCCGGGTATGAATTAACTTGCCCGCTGATAGTAAGGCTGTGGTCAGAATACCCTGCTGTAAGAGAGTTACCTATAGCGAGGTAATTGGTAAAAGTGGCATTCCCGGCAGATACAGGGTTATTTATAGTCACACTGGGCTTACATGCTGCAAACATACATGCCATAGCACCGAGGATATATATTTTTCTCATTGTCTCTATTTTTAAGCAGTTTTTTTTAAAAATTGTAATAAATACCAATTCCCGGAGTCGCAGCTTCTGTTTTATAAGTGCCGCTCAACCCGCCATAATTATATGATGCTGCGCGTTTCATTGCATCTGTTGCTTCAAAAGCCGCAAGTATGGTAAATCTTGGTATTGGTTTAATAGAAATACCGCAGGTAAGCACTATACGGTCGGCATCCGGAAGTTCAGGAGATACAAAACCATTAGGCTCCGGTGTAGGATCGTAAGCAGCACCCGCCATAATAGATACTACCTTGCTGATCTTGTAATTAGCACCTATCCTTGGTGTTAAGGTGTTGCGGTAATGGCGTGGCATATGCTCGTTCTGTAATACAGAAGTATGCTGTGCAAAATTGATCCTTAATGAATCGAAAGAATTCCAGCCGGTATAGTTGAGGTCCAGTTGCAGGGTAAGGTCGTTTATGCGGTAGCCCACACCGATCGAAGCAACCTGTGGTATAGGCAGCTGTGAATCAAAGTGTGTATTTGGGAAAGAATCGCGGAGTGATGATGGAACGCGGAAAGTAGCCGCACCGCCAGTAATGCTCATATTTACCTGTGAGCGGTAAGTAAGGCCGATCTGCAAGTCGTCAGAAAGTTTGAAATGCGCACCGATATTAAAACCTACGCCATTGGCATTACCATGTAATTGTGCCTGGCCATCATCATAGCTTGGGCCAAGGTAGCTGTGCACCGGCATTGCCTGCGACAGATCAAGAGAGCCTGCAGTATACACAAAGCCTGCACCCACAGAAAGGAAGTCACTGATACGGTAGCTTATAGTAGGCTGGAAACTTACTGCCTTTAATGTTATGGACTGTACGAGGTACCTGCCCAGCCAGTTGTTATCCCAGGTGAGGCCCGCACCGGCAGGGGTGTAAACACCTAATCCTAAAGCGATCCTGCTTCCTTCCTGTACCGGGCCGCCGATGTATATATTGAATGGGGTAAATGATCTTGTTTTTGACAATTCGCTGCTGGACTGTGTACCTGCATTCACCTGATTTGAAAAAGCAGTAGCCGGCATAATCACAGACATACTTGCATAGGCCTGTATCCCTTTCAACCGTGCAAGGCCGCCGGGGTTATAAAAAATAGTAGACGCGTCCCATGGCCATGCAGTACCCGTACCGCCCATGGCTACCTGACGGAGGCCTTCTAAATTAATATCGTAACCCGCACCAAATGTTGTTATCGCTGACAATACCAATGATGCTGCTAATAAGTGTTTCTTCATAAATAATATTGTTAAACTCAATTGATCAAAATAAATTCCCGATAAATTGGGTTAAGATAATGTACAAAATCACAAAATCCAAATCCCAAAATGAAATAACAGTACAAATATAAGTGTTAAGAAACGGCAATACCAACGGTTGCGATGCTTATTTTTACACTTTCCTCAGCCATCAACGCCAATGCACAGGCCTCCAGGGTGGCGCCGGTAGTGAGTACATCATCGCAAATCAGAATATGTTTTCCGGCCAAAGACACATTTTTGGCTATTTTGAAAGCGCCGGCCATATTATTTACCCGTTCGGTCCTGGTCTTATGTGTCTGGCTTTCCGTGTCCTTAACCCGGAGCAATATGTTATCGAAGGCCGGCTTGTTAACCACCGAGCCGAGGCCCTCTGCAATAAACATACTCTGGTTGTACCCCCTTTTTGCCTTTTTAGCAGGGTGCAGCGGCACCGGGATGATCATATCAACAGTGGATATCCACCCTGTTTCCAGCAATGCCATGCCAAAACGCCGGCCGAGGTAATAGCCTGTTTCTTTCCTGTTCCCGTACTTCAACCCATGCACGAGATGCTGTAATAAGCCGTCGTTGGTAAACCAGGCATATGAGGTGGCATGAATAAATGGCACACGTCCCGCGAAACGTAATGCGGTCTCATTGTCTTCTATATGATGATAGCACGTTTCCGGTATTTGTATACTGCAGCTGATGCACAAAACTTTTTCTGTAGCAACAAGAGGGCGGGAACACCCCTCGCATAATCGAGGATAGAAAAGGTGGGTTATCCCTTGTTTCAGTTCTTTGAAAAATGAAGTATGCATTTACCTATAAAAATAGCAAAAGAACCGCATGAGAAAAACAAAGCCACTGCTTTTTGCAAGCAGTGGCTCATCAAATTTACAGTGCAGCTATTTAGCAACAACCCATATGCTCGTGCCCGGGATGGCAATGCATGCGCTCACGAAACATTTCCTTCTCTTCATCAGACATGCTCTGCCACTTACCGAACATTTTCTTTCTCCACATCATACCGCCCATATGACGCCTGCCCCTGAAACCTGAGAACAAAATTTTAGACAACAACAATATCCCGGCTGCCTGCCAGAATGTAATGGTGGTTACATGCAATACTGCAGGCAGTATATTGTTCCATAACAGCATTACTATACCGCTTAAAGCTGTTATCCCCAAAGCTGCAATAGCTATAATAAAGGGCGCTTTCCTGATCCATATCTTTTTCATAAATAATTTTTTATCAAAAGTATACAGCAGAAAAAGGCAGCGTAAACAGTATTCGGTGAGTGCAACGAATATATAGGTGAATATAAGCAGTGAGCAGGTGATTAAAACCTTGGGCAGACCGTTTTCTTACCGAGTCCTGATTTATCGGCGTATTTACCGGTTATGAAGAGCGTTACTTCATAGCCCCCTGCCATACGGCTTGCGTCTTTAAGAGAGGATACGTTCACATCGTAGCTCATACCGAGCGCCATGTTTTTGTATTTCACCTTCACTACCGGAATTATGGCATCATCGTAACGATAAAAAGCACCGCCGGAAAGAATGAAGATCTGGTCTGCTCCTTCAGAAGCAGCAGTCCAGCTAAGAAGGCCACCGATCAATATTTCGGAATAAGTGCCTTGCTGTGCATAGTTGCCCTGCATCATAAAGGCTATATCATCGGTCATGTTGAAGCTCATCCCTATGTTACCATTCCACCGTATGTTCTGCGTCATATCGGGGATCTTGTAGTAAGAGAAGTTGGGTTGTGTAAAATGATATCCTGAAACCCCGATAACATAGGTAACCGCGTTTTCTTTCCCGGTGCTTGTATTAAAATTTACGCCGGCCCCAACGTCCCATAAATTCATTTTGGCATAAGGCAGGTTTTCGAGCGAAGGATTTCCCGGATCGAAGTGGCCGTTTTGATACTGGTTATTAAATGTGGCTTTGGATGGATCGAAACTATATTGCAAATACCCTCCGGTAAGACCAACAGATAAATAAGTATTGTGCTCGGGGTCAAGTGATTTATTGTAGTTGATAGCAGGGTAAACAGCAGTTATCTTCTGATCTATGCTTCCGGCCTTGTCGGCATAACCGAGCAGACCAAAGCTGAAGAAGTCATCGTTCATATGGTTTGCAGCGACGCGAGTCTCTGCACTCACAAGGGCTGTCTGGTATGGGTTACTGATACTGCTCCACTGGTTCCTGACATACGCGCCGAATTTATAATCATCTGCAAACACGCCGGTAAGCGCAGGGTTACGCAGAATGGATGTTTCATAGAACTGCGAGAAATGTATATCCGCCTGTGCGCGAACAGAAACAGAATACAATGAAGTACATAAAAGCGCACAGGATGAAAAGAAAAGTACAAAGGACTTTCCTGTTTTTCTATTGAGGTTGTTAGCTGTCTTTTTCATAACCTTCTCATTTTCCGGGGCAGATAGGGCATACCCCACATTACTTGATAATTGTTACATCTCCTTTGATAAATATCGGTTCACCCGTTTCACATATCGCGTCAACAATATAAACATATACATCCGGGCGGGGCTTACCACCAGCATACGAACCGTCCCATGCATTGGATGCGTCATTTATTTCAATGTTATCGCGCTCGAAAAGCAATTCGCCCCACCTGTTGTAAATGCGGAAAGCCTTTATACCCTTCACACCAGTACCACGCGGATAAAAAACGTCATTCTGCCCGTCGCCATTCGGTGTAAACGAATTGGGAACGAATATCTGGCTGGAATTACAAAACAAATGGATCGTAACCGAATCTGAATTTTTGCAGCCGTGGTCAGAAGTTACGTCTACTATGTAAGTAGTGGTCACAGACATACTGGCTACAGGATCGTAACATCCAATGGCGCACAACCCGATGTATAGTCTGCTGTAAAATTTGCAGTTTGCCCACTAACAGAAAAACCTGAAATAAAGAGCAAAAAAAACCATAAAGAGGCACGGGTAAAATGCTTCATTTGTTCATATAAGATTAGTATTAAAACAATAGGGTAGTATTGAAGTTAATAATACTTTGTTAAAAAAGACAGTATTTAATTTAAAAAAGTTGGGTTTTAATCCTAATATACTAACACCCAAGCTATATAAGGACGGAAAATCTTAACGAGACGTTAGTAGCTGAGGAAAAAATACTTTTATAGTAGAATAAATTTATCTGCGTCATTGAGGAAGGGTAAACTTGCTCTCACCTTTTGCAGCGGTTCTTTCTCCAATGTTACCGTGTGGCAGGCCACTTCATTAGTTTTTTGCCATATTACATCGCCCAGTGGCCCGAAAACACTGCTATCGCCGGTGTAAACATTGTTTTTGGGGTCTGTACCCACCCTGTTCACGCCTACCACGTAGCATTGGTTTTCTATAGCGCGCGCCAGTAATAATGTTTTCCATGCCAGGCTCCTTTGTTGAGGCCAGTTGGCCACATAGAGTAATACATCGTATTCATCTCCCTGGTTCCTTGCCCAAACCGGGAAACGAAGGTCGTAGCACACCTGCAGGTTTATTCGCCATCCGTTTACCTGGGCGATCATCCGCTTTTCACCGGGGGTGTAATGTTTGTCTTCCCCTGCATAGGCAAACAGGTGGCGCTTATCATAAACCCCAATATTTCCATCGGGCTGAACCCAGAGCATACGGTTATAATATTTACCGTCTTCTTCTATGATAAGGCTACCGGTAATAATGCAACGATATTTTACGGCGATATCGGCCATCCATCTTACAGATTTGCCATCCATGGGCTCTGCAAGCAGATCAGGTGCCATACTAAATCCGGTGCTGAACATTTCCGGCAGCACTACAACGTGCTTCGGGCCTTGAATACCTGCGATCATTGTTTCGTACTGCTGCAGGTTTTCCGCTTTTTGCTCCCATACTATATCGGGCTGTATGAGCGTTATATGTAATTGTTCGCCACGCATAATTTGATATGAAGCTACGATTAATTTAAATTTGTCAAAAACTACCCGGTAATATTACTTAAGATGTGCCACAACCACTATTGGTGTGGCACATCTGCCAATAATAAATCAGCATGAAGAAATTACTTATCCTCTTAATACTCCTGGCACCTGTGATCGCGTTCTGCGGGGATAAGAAAACACCAAAACCTTTTCCGAGAAGCAGGTGGCGGGAAGTTAAACGCATGCTGCCGGATTCGACTACCATAGTTTTCTCCGATACCATGTTCATTTCATTCAGGGCAAAGGATACTTTCTCTTACCATTACAAGAATGGATTTATTTATAACGGCGCATACACCTTTAACGAAGACAGTATACTGGACCTTGGTACAGTAAGTTACAGGGTATTGCTCAGCAAGCCTACAAAGCTGGTAATGGTAAATAACACAGGTATTTTTCAGTTTGGCATCGACTCTTCAGACACTGTAAAAGCCATTGTGATACCAAAAGACGAAAAGATTTTACCGGTTAAGGATATAGACCAAATGATAGGCCACTGGACCGTATATAAGAAAACAGCAGTTGCCGGAGATGTTCCTGACGTTGCGGTACAGATAAGATCGGCTTATATAACAGGACCTTCTTCGGACGGCAAGCTGGGGTACCTGTATGGCGGCAATGATGCCGACAGCGACCCATCATGGTACATTAAGAGTTTTGGCGAAAATCAATCACTGGAATGTGCCGGCAAATCTTCCAGGTCCATTAAAGTAGTAAAGTGCCAGAAAGGCGAAATGATACTTGATGATGAAGGAATGAGGTATTATTTAAAGCAGTTTAAATAATATCCGAGACTACTTAAGCATTACCAGGTAGTAGTTTTTAACGGTGGTGTTGCGGGTTTTGGGGTTAATGAATTCCGGGGTAAGTTCGCTTACTTTAAAAGCTACTCCCTGTTTCTTTATATCAAAAGTATATCCCTGTTGTTTTAGTTCGGCAAGACCCTTGTCCATAGTGACCAGGTATTTCCTATTTTTTATCTCGGGCAGTGTATCAATTCCATGAATGACCTCCTGCGAATAGAAATCGAAAGCGGTCATAGGATCATCCAGTTTATAAACTGCAATATCCTGCGCCTGTATTGAGTTGGCATGAATGTATCTACCGACCTGGGGACCAAGCTCATACGTGAGCAATGTATAATAAGCAACGTTTGTCAGGAATATATTGACCATGATCATTGCACTTGCAGTAAGCCAGAATATTTTGCCGGTCAACTGTTTGCGGAAGGCTATATACAACCATACAATAAAAAATACTGCCCATGCGGCGATCACAAAAGCAGGTTGCGGAAATACATAAACCATCAGTATCAATGCAGCAATTAAAAGAAGAAAGCTGATGCCAACCTGGAATGGCTGCATGATACGTAGCATGGTCTTATAACTCTCTTTTTCAATTATGTCTGCAAGCAGCTTTGCCGTAAAAATAGCGGCCAGCGGAAAAGCTACAAATATATAATGCGGTAACTGGTATGCGGATGAACCCATTGCAATGTAGGTGAGCACAAAGCCCCCCGTGCTTAACCACTCCTGCTGCGGCTGCAGGCGGAATTTTTGCTTAACCACACCAACCACATTTACAATGAGCGCGATAACAAAAAGCACGATCCATGGCAGGAACGACCATAACATATTCAGTAGCAGGAAGGATATGTCCACATCATTTTTCCATGGGCTTTCGCCTGTGATGCGCCCAAAGCTTTGTGACCAATAAAAAAATCTTAACCCGGACACACCATGCCCACCGTTGACCAGGGCTTCGGGGTGCATGTCAAATTGCTGGTACAGGCCTATGCTCATGGGAATGAGTAAAACCGCGACCAACAGGAAGCCTAAGATATATGCAGGGCGGAAGAAGTTTCTCCATTGCCTTTTTAAAACCCAATCGCTGGCGAAACAAAATATTGGGACAAGCAAGGCAATTGGCCCTTTGGTCATCATGCCGAAAGCTATGGCTGCAAACCCGCCAAGAAAGTAGGCAAGTTTCTTACTCAACAACCATTCCTGTATAAGCCACACAGCGGTGATCACCCAGCTCATGAGTATGGTATCGCAGCGTATATCATTTGTCATCAGGAACATGCCCTGGCATGAAGCAAGTACCAATGCCGCCATGCGCCCTGTAACCTCTCCATAGAATATTTTTGCAAGCCGGTAAGTAGCATACAGGGCCAGCAATGCGAATAATATAGATGGCAGCTTATAACCAAAATCATTAACCCCGAAGATCTTCATGCTTGTGGCACTTACCCAGAATAAGAAAGGAGGTTTATCGAGGTAGTTCAGACCTCTGTCATATACATACAGGTAATCGCCGCTTTTCAGCATTTCCCTGCTCATCTCGGCATATTGGGATGCGTCTACATCCATTGTATCTACCCTGGCAGCGGTGAAATAGAGTATTGCAATAAAGATAAAAACCCAAAAAGGGACTTTTGGCATATGTGAAAATTCAAAAGCCTGCCTATCGGCAGAGGTTAAAACTCAAAAAAGTATGCACGCTAATTTTTAAATCGATTTTAGCTGTACTTTTCAATATAATTTCAAAAGCAAAAATAATCGCAATTTCATCGAATGCTGCAATTAAAATATTATTCTTACGAATTAGCCTTCGAATATCCTTTTACCATATTTAAAGGGACAAAGACGCATCAACCAACCTTAATTACATCTTTAGGATTGGGCGACCTTACAGGGTATGGTGAGGCTCCCGCTATTACCTATTATGACATTACGGTGCCCCAAATGATAGAATCACTTGAAGCAAAGCGTGGGCTTATAGAACGGTACGCGCTCATAGACCCACAGCGTTTCTGGCATTTTCTCCATCATCTTATCCCGGGGCAAAATTTTCTGACAGCAGCATTAGACATTGCATCATGGGACCTATTTGCCAAAATGCAGCGGAAACCATTGTACCAGCTACTTGGCATTAAATGGGAAAATACCCCGCTTACTGATTATACAATAGGGCTGGATACCATCGACACCATGGTAGCAAAAATGGAAGCACACCCATGGCCGATATATAAAGTAAAAGTAGGCTGTGCCGATGATATAGATATACTACGGGCACTACGGGCGCATACAAGTGTGCCCATCCGCATAGATGCTAACGAAGGCTGGACATTTGATGAAGCAAAAAAACTGTTGCCGGAATTAGAAAAACTGAATGTAACGATCGTGGAGCAACCCTTACTAAAGGAACAGCGCGAGGAAATGAAAGAACTAAAACAGATATCTCCAATACCATTATTTGCAGATGAAAGCTGCAGAACAGAAGATGAGGTAAAGAAGTGTGCGGATGGGTTTCACGGTATAAATATTAAACTCACGAAATGCGGGGGCATAACGCCTGCACTGCGCATGATAAAGGAAGCGAGGGCGCTCGGACTCAAAGTAATGATGGGGTCTATGAACGAGAGCACGGTAGGATCTGCTGCTGTTGCTAACCTGTTGCCATTGCTTGATGAAGTAGATGCCGATGGCCCGCTATTGCTGAAGGAAGATGTGGCAGAAGGTTTGATCTATGAAAATGGTATTATAAAATTAAGCGGCGGGAAAGGCCTTGGGGTTAAATTTACAGGGAAGAGATAATAAAAGTATTTTTGTAAGAATGAACCTTCAACAAAACGTTTCATTAAAGCCATACAACACATTCGGGATAGATGTGATTGCCGAGTATTTTACGGAGCTTAATGATATTAATGCCCTGCAGGAAATAACTGACCTGCCACACCAGAAATACATACTGGGCGGTGGCAGCAATATATTACTTACAGAGCCTGTTAGCGGATTAGTGGTGCACAATACACTGAAAGGAATCACGATCGAAAAAGAAGATGCTAATAATATATGGCTGAATGTGCAGGCGGGTGAGGTATGGCATGATGTGGTGCTTTATGCAATTAACAGGGGGTTAGGCGGCATCGAAAACCTGGCGCTGATACCGGGTACAGTAGGTGCAACACCCATGCAAAATATAGGCGCATATGGAGTAGAGGTAAAAGAAACGATAGAAAGCGTAACCTTCTGGTACTGGAAAGAAAAGACCTTTCTTACCTACAGCAACAGGGAATGTGCGTTCGGATACCGGGATAGTATTTTTAAGCGCCAGCTAAAAGACAAGGCGTTCATTACCTCTGTGGTGTATAAACTAAGTAAAAAGCCAACCTATAATACCAGTTATGGAGCCGTAGCACAGGAACTGGAAAGCATGGGCGTACATGCACCATCTGTAAAAGCTATAGCCTATGCCGTTATGAACATCCGTACCAGCAAACTGCCCGACCCGAAAATGATAGGCAATGCCGGTAGTTTTTTTAAAAACCCAACGATCACTAAAAAACAATTTGAAAAGCTACGCACCCAATATGATAGCATCCCTTCATACCCTGTAAATGAAGAGCTCATTAAAATACCTGCGGCGTGGCTCATTGAGCGTTGTGGCTGGAAAGGATATAAAACAGGCGATATTGGCGTACATGCAAAACAGGCATTGGTATTGGTGAATTATGGCAACGGCAAGGGAAAAGAAATATGGAAACTATCCGGCGATATATTGAAATCAGTAAAAGAAAAATTCGATATAGAATTGGAGCGTGAGGTGCAAGTTTGGTAACCGCATCAGGAGCTTAGAGGCATCTTGATATAAAAAGTAGTTCCTACACCTTCGTTAGTTTCAAACCAGATCTCGCCTTTCCAAAACTCAATTATTTTTTTGGTCATTGCCAGTCCCAGCCCTGTTCCTGAGGACTTTGTGGTAAAGTATGGCTGGAACATTTTTTTAACAACTTCGTCGGAAATGCCGGAGCCGTTATCTGCTATTGCTATAATAACATCGTTCTGTTCTGTCTTTATGGAAACCTGTATATTCCCCTGTCTCTCTGCAGAGATAGCCTGCTTTGCATTCTCAAGCAGGTTGGTGAACACGCGGAGCAACTGGCTGCGGTCTGAATAAATATATAGTTGCTGCTGGCTTCCTGCTATGGTTACCTTTATATGTGCATCATCAAGGTATAGTTCCACTGCTTTTGAAAGCAGCTCACCAACTTCCAGTTTTTCGGGCCTTGCTTCCGGCATCTTGGCGAAATTTGAAAATTCAGATGCTATATAAGAGAGGTTATCAATCTGCTCTATTATCGACTCTGCTGCTTTATCCGTAAGCTCCTTAATGTTAGGATCATCTTTTTTCATTGCCTGCTGCAGGTACTGGATGTTCAATTTCATGGGCGTGAGCGGGTTCTTAATCTCGTGTGCTACCTGCCGGGCCATTTCTCGCCATGCGCTTTCACGCTCACTTTGTGCCAGCAACGCCGCATTCTCTTCTACCTTATTTACCATCTTGTTATACTCGGCAACCAACATACCGATCTCGTCATTATAAGGCCATTTTATACGTTCGTTCTGCTGTAAGTTTATTGTACTGAATTGCTTCATGATCATGTTTAGTGTGCGCGTTATCCATCGTGTCATCAATACTGTAATCACACTCGAGAAAAGGAAAATGAAGGCGTAAAGATTAATAAGCGTTACTACAATATTCGATAACTGGTAATTCAGTTCCTTTTCCGAAGAGAAGAAAGGCACATTAATGTAACCGAGTGTTATACCATGCTCTTCGCGGAGTGGTTCATAAGCAGAAAGGTAAGAGAGTCCGGCGACCTGTTCGTTCTGTATCACAATTGATTTTCCCAATTTATTCAACTGGTAAAAGGCATCGGGGCGCATCATGCGCGATACGAGACCTTTATCATAGATATCTTCCTGCGAAGAGGAATATAAAACACCCCTATCCTCAAAAATGTTGATATCTATCTTTTGGGTATTGCCGATCTTGGTTATATAATCCTTGAACCAGTTTGACCTGCTTATGGAATCGAACATATACTCCGATGAATAAGCATTTGCCAGTTTCAGCTCTTCTTCGACCGACTGGCGTGCGACCTGCATTTTTGATTGCAGTTTATTAGCACTTGATGTCCGGTACTGGTTAGTAAAGAACCAGATGGTCACAGAGCCGATCACAATAAATGAAATAAGCACAATGGATAACATGGAGAAATGTACGCGCCTCTGCAATGTAAGCCGTAGAAATTTTCGCGAAGATTCGGCACCTGTGAAATAAGACAGGTATAACTGGTAAAGCAGTATCACGATAGCAATAAGGATCTGTATCCCAAATATGTAAGAGAAGACCGTGATCAGCTCTATAATGCGGCTATGCTCATGTGCAACCACTATAGTGCGGTCGTTTGATATTTTATAATAGAGCTCGGAAACGTTGTTGTTATTATAGAATACAAAATCCTGCCCTTTAAGTATATCGCTCTTTAATTGAGTAGTGAAAGCATAATCATTGGTTTGTGAAATGAGCTTGTCGTTTACATATACGGCCACAGAATATTCGCTTTCCTGCGGGTTTGCTTTATTGTTATTGGCCTGCAGCAATTCCGGGTAAACAGCGGTCTCGGTGGCCGGCCTTTTCAAGTCCATGTCAATTATTACGGACCCTATTTTCCTGTTTATACTGTCACTATATACCGGTATGTCGGCTAAATAATAGTGGCGTTCATGAATGGATTCATTATAAAAAAGGTATGGAGAGCCTGTAAGTGCGGAACCATTTTTCTGCTTAAGCAGTGTGCTGTAGGTGAGCGAGTCTTTATTGAATAGCCCGTTGCCTTTTGCATCAAACAGATATACCCTGCACTGGTAATTATTTATTGTGCCGGTAATGTATAGCGTGTTGAATCTCTGGTTTATTGTTTTTCTTGTAGCGACAGATGGCTTGCTGAAGAAGCCTTTCAATACTTTATCATGCTCTATATTCTTTGCTCTTTTATCAAAATCATATTCCATCACATTATCCCTGTGTGGCGAAAATTTCAACTCCACAAACGCCCTGCGTGCTTCTTTTTCTTTGACCTGGTTAAAATACTGAACGATACCTGTACAAAATAAACAGATAAAAATGGCCCAGAAGATCATATGCGGCTCAAACAGGTCTGATACAAGTGTGATATTCGGTATGTCGAGAAGAGAAATAAATAACAGCAGCCATCCTAACAGTCCCAGATAAAACGGATCGTGTATCCTGCCAATGGTTACCAATAGTGTTAAGCCCATTAATGCTACCAGTATGCATTTGGCCGGGTAACTGTTTATGAGCGTGTTGAATTGAACATTGAACAGATAGATGATGAGGCATGAAATACCTGTAATGGTGCCGATAACCAACAAACCGAGAAAAGTATAAATATTGATTGCATAGAAATGGCTTACATCAAAGGATATACTGGAATCAAGTATGAGGCTCCGTATCACACTTACAAAAAAGTATACGTACGCGAGCATTATAAATACCAATACTCCCCCCGCAACATAACGTAAGCGTTTATTGCGAAACTTTGCAAAATAGGTTTTGTAGGAAGTGTGCCGGGTGAGGAAAACTATGACCCATAAAACACAAAGCGTACTGATAAACAGATCGCCGAATGACGAAAGGTACCGGCTGGATGCATACAACCGTGGTGAGAAAAAAGTGAGCGTATCCAGGTTGAACGGAAGGCCGTATATGTAAAGCAACACACGAAATGCAACAACCAACGCAAGCGTAATAACAAAACCTGTAAGCGGTGACTTATTGCGTGTAAAATGTATGGTCATAAGCTGCACCCACGATATGCTCATGACCAGTGCAGCTATAAGCATCAGGAGGAAAGCAGGATCAGGCACCCACCGTTGCACATCAGCAGGGTTGAAGTGCAGGTACAAAACGGTTATATTGCCCCGTATTACTACAGGATATGACCCATCTGTAGCCCCGCCGGGAGTAATGATCTTCGTTTTTACAGGTATGTAATCAGAAGCGACAAAGTGTGATTTCAGGTAATCGTTTTCCAGCGGGTAAGTGATCAATACGGGCAGCAATATTACCAGTCGTTTATGATCGCCCATATTTGCCGGCCTGATGCATTTGGCAATAAAAACACCCTTGTCATTCCGCAGCACAACTGCCTTTCCCAATGCAGAATCACTACAGCCGGGGATATAAATATTGGTATTGCGGAACTTTAAAGTGTCATTATCATAACCATAGATGTAGAAAGGGAATTTGTTAACCCGGTCTGATTCTTTCTCTGTGAGCGAATCGCTGAACATCCTGCGGATAACATCATGCTCCAGTATGAATCCTTCAAAAACATCCTCCTTGTGTTTCAGATCGGTGTTAACGGCCCTGGCCATACGCTCAGGCAGCATATCCTGGCGATGCAAGTGGAAGTTATATCCATTGATGCACCATAATACAAGGCTCAGCAGCAGCCAGCCCCAATATGGATATTTTCTGAACATTTAGTTTTTCCTTTCCTCTTCTTTTACCTTATCCCACAGTGCATCCATTTCCCCGAGTGTCATATCGTGCAATGATTTCCCTTGCGCACCCGCCATATCTTCTACCCGCTGAAAACGGCGTATGAACTTTTTGTTGGTCTGCTCCAAAGCCAGTTCCGGGTCAACCTTTACAAAACGGGCATAGTTAATTAGTGCGAACATCACGTCGCCAAATTCTTCTTCTATCTTTTTGTGATCGTTACTTTCCACGGCTTCATACAATTCCTGTATCTCCTCATATACCTTGTCGCGCACCTGGTCGGTGTTATCCCATTCAAAGCCTACCTGCTTTGTTTTTTCCTGGAGCCGCAGGGCTTTAATCAACGCCGGCATTGAGGGTGGTACGCCACTCAATACTGACTTCTTGCCTTCAGCCTGTTTTATCTTTTCCCAGTTCTGCTTTACATCCGTATCATCTTCCACTTTTACAGTACTGTATATATGCGGGTGGCGGTTGATCAGTTTATTACATACTGTTTCTATCACATCGTCAAATGTGAACTGGTTTTGCTCACTGCCTATTTTACTGTAAAAAATAATGTGCAGCAGCAAGTCGCCAAGTTCTTCTTTTATCCCCTGCCAGTTCTCATTAGTGATATCATCTGCCAGCTCGTATATCTCTTCGAGGGTCTGTGGCCTCAGGGTATGTATGGTCTGTTTTTTATCCCACGGGCATTGTTCCCGCAGCTCATCCATTATTTTTCTGAGCCGCTCTATTGATTTTGAATATTGCATAAGTTCTATACTACTTTATCTTTTTAACCGGTCAACTTATTAATTCTATTCCCCCCATCTGTAACCCTCGGCATCGAGGCCGGCCAGTTGTAATACCCGGTGAATGACCGTATAAGCTACATCATCTATGGTTTTGGGGTTACTGTAAAATGATGGTGTGGCGGGGCAAATAATACCACCGGATTCAGTAATGGTGGTCATATTGCGCAGGTGCACCAGGTTGTAGGGTGTTTCCCGCACCACACAGATCAGTTTACGCCTTTCCTTCAACATTACATCGGCAGCCCGAGTCACGAGGTCATTACTGATGCCACCTGCTATACGCCCCAGAGTACCCATGCTGCACGGGCAAATGATGAGGGCACTATACGAGGAGCTACCTGATGCAAATGGGGCCATAAAATCGTTCTTCTCCCATACTTTGAACGGAAAATGCTGATAATCATTGTTTCCCAGTTCATGCTGCCATACGGTAAATGCATTATCACTCCATACCAATCCCACCTCGGCTACCTGGTCTTTCAGTCGCTGTAACTGCTCTAATAATACCCTGGCATATACCGACCCGCTGGCCCCTGTGACTGCAACTGCTATTTTTATCATAAAATTTTAAGGCAATTGAACAAAACTACATGGAATAATTGTAAATTCGTTTTTCTAAATTGCCTTAAAATGAAACGCATATTGCTTTTTGCACTTGGTATCTTAATGATGAGCCCGGTGATAGCGAAAAAAAAGACACCGGCCCCGGTTGCCCCAAAACCGGCAGAGATACATTGGATAACTTCCATTGATGAGCTACAAGCTAAAATGCAGGCAAACCCCAAGAAAGTATATATGGACGTATATACCGACTGGTGTGGCTGGTGCAAGAAAATGGATGCCACTACATTTCAAAACCCGGACGTAATAAAGTATATCAATAACAATTTTTACGCCGTACGTTTTAATGCCGAAAGTAAAGATGTTATCCACTTCCAGGGAAAAGAATACTCTTTTAACCCGCAGTACAAGGCAAATACATTTGCCGTAGAATTAATGAAAGGCCAGATGTCTTATCCTACTGCTGTGGTAATGATGGAAAATTTTCAAAACCCACAGGCAATTGCAGGCTACATGGACGTAAAACAAATAGAGCCGCTGCTTACTTATTTAGGCGACAATATGTATAAACACCAGCCATGGGATGCCTACCAGAAATCATATAAGACAACATGGGACCATGGTGCAGCACAGGATATGACAGCTCCGCCACACGTTTCACCTGATTCTCCGAAGTAATAAAATTTATAGACATCATTTATAAAAAACAGGATAGTCGATCGCGGCTATCCTGTTTTTTATCGGGGGCCCGTAGAGGCAGATTCGCGTTTCTACATGGTATATATCAGGAAACCGGGTTAACTATGTACTTCATATCCGACTGATAAAACTTGCAGGCTTTTGTGAGGCCACATTCTTCACATTTAGGACGGCGGGCTACACATACATAGCGGCCATGCAGTATAAGCCAGTGATGGGCTATCGCTAATAATTCTTTGGGGATGTTGGCTACCAGTTGCTGTTCGGTTTGCAAGGGGGTCTTTGCATTCGTGGTAAGACCTATACGGGCTGAAACCCGGAAAACATGGGTATCTACGGCCATACCCGGCTGGTGAAAAACTACGGACACGATGACGTTGGCGGTTTTACGGCCTACGCCGGGGAGTTGCACCAGATCTTCCATATTATCAGGCACCTCACCGCCGAATTTTTCGATGAGCATTTTAGCCATTCCAATAAGGTGCCTTGTTTTATTATTGGCAAAAGTTACACTTCTTATCAGCGGTTCCACATCTTCAAACTCTGCTTTTGCGAGGCTCTCCGGGCCGGGGAATTTTTTGAATAAGGCAGGTGTTACCATATTCACCCGCTTATCGGTGCACTGTGCCGACAGTATGACGGCTACCAGCAGTTCATAGGGATCTGTGTAATGCAGCTCGGTTTCCGCATTGGGCATATTTTTCTGAAACCAGTCTATTACAAAAGCGTAGCGTTCTTTTTTGGTCATACCCCAAACCCCTAAAGGGGCTTTATTTTTATATTTCCAACCTTAGCAGGCTATATAATTCTGCACTAAAGTTAGTTCTTGATTTGTGATTTTTTCATTTCAAAAACCTCATGCTCGTCAAAATGAAGTGCATAGCCATTCATACAGTACCGCAGGTGGGTAGGTGCAGGGCCATCGTCGAACACATGCCCCAGGTGCCCACCGCAGCGTGCACATAACACTTCATCACGTTCCATGCCCAGGGAGTTATCCTTTGACTCGATCACACTGCCTTTATTAAATGGTTGGTAAAAGCTTGGCCAGCCGGTACCGCTGTCAAATTTTGTATCAGAACTGAACAATAAATGGCCACAAGCCGCGCAATAGTATGCCCCTTTTAACGGGTTGTGCACGTATGGCCCTGTATTGGCAACTTCGGTACCTTTTTCCCGCATGATGTTGTACACTTTAGGTGTCAACACTTTTTTCCATTCGGTATTGCTTATGGTAAGTTTACTGTTATCTGCGGGCTTATAATATGGGTTCTTTGTTTCGTCCTGAGGCTGGGCGCTACACGATGCCATACCTGCAAAAAGCAAGATGCTAAAAAATAAAACCTTTCTGTTTTTCATTGGAGATCGTATTTGTACATTAATATTAACGAAAAAAAGGATGGTATGGTTTCCTGTATATTGTCATGGCAACTAGAACTTGTAAATAGCCCACGTTATTTATTTAGGCTAAAGCCATGGAGCAAAGTGTTTTCATTACCCCAGCCTGAAGGCTGGGGCAACAAAGCAGTTCTTTATAGCATTTTACAAGTCGAATTGATATAAGTGTGCTTATACGTCACATTATAAAAACCGATAAATAATACTATTGAAAAGAAAAAACGAGATACATTAGCAGGATATTAAATAATAAAGTATTTTGCGAGACAATTTTATGAAAAACAAGTTTACCCGGCTGATCGCTTTATTTGTGTTGTTTATTATAGTAAGCAGTTGCGGGCGCACTGTTTACAGGGCTAAGTATGTGAAGAGCAAAAAATACATCCATTACAAGGCACACAACTATTTCTGGCACCGCCACCATTATCGTCCACGCCAGCATTTCGGCGGATACTGGTAAATAAGATCAGTAAATGAACCAGAAGAAAGCATTTGCAATACTCAGAATCATTGGTGGGCTAACAGCCGTTTCCGGGCTTATTTATGGCAATTTCTACAGTAAGATCGGGTATTACAACTGATTTGTCAGGTTCAGCAGCCGTTGTTCCAGC
>CAIJNJ010000468.1 GCA_903821975.1 uncultured Bacteroidota bacterium | reverse complement strand
TCAATATAGGTCCGAGCTACGTGGCGCATGAACGTTATATCATGTTTCGTGCTGCCTTTTTGACCTTTTCGGCCTTGCCGTTGTTTTGTTTTGTCCATTGTTTACACATTTTATGTGTAAACTTTTTTAGGGACTAGACATATAATACAACCTTTAAACTTCTGCAAAGGGCTATTAGTTATGCGGGGCAAAATCCCCCGGAAATAGAAATGGGAAAGGGTGAATTTGGGTACAAAGGTCGATATAATTTGAACGCGGCCCAAGACGAATAACTTATCCCGGCTTTGGTAAAAATTATAGCCTATTAAGGTGTGGTTATAGGTGTGCCACACTCTTGGAAGTGTGGGACACCAGTGAATCGCCTACAGAAAAAAATCCTATTATTGCCATATGAGGGCGATTTTTTTTACAATTTTTGTTACCTGTTTTTCTTTGTTTAATGCCATAGCACAAACAAAGTCAGTGACCCTGAACGGGACGCTTGTGATGCAAACAGGAGAGTCGTTTCCTTATAAAGTGGTGCTTACAGATTCGGGGAATGTGGTAAAGGGATATTCGCTTACTTATAAAGCGCCTGATGAGACAAAGACAACGGTACGTGGCACGCTGGACCGGCGTATGCGAACACTGACTTTTAAGGAAAAGGACATTGTTTATTCCCACAGCGTGAGTACAAAGGCATTTATGTGCCTTGTAAATGCCAACCTGGAGTATGTGCATGGCAGTAACGGCTATATGCTTAAGGGGCCGGTAACAAGCCGGGAGATAGATAATACATCCTGCACTCCGGGCGAGATCATTTTTGATAATGAGCAGGAAGTTCAAAACCTGTTTGCCTATCATGAACAGTTTGACACTGTAATAACGATGCGCAAAAAGGTAAAGGAGCCTGTAGCTGAGCAGGGGGTACAGGATCAGGAACCACTGATAACAGATAAGGTGACTGCAGGTGACGAACGATCGTATGAGTGGCATTCGGATACGCTGGTAATAGCTGTGTGGGACGGCGGGAATGTAGACGGCGACCGCATAACACTACAGTATAATGGCAAAGATCAACTGACCAATTATTACCTGGTAAAAGAAAAAAGGGAGTTGCGCATACCGATCGTTGGTTATGATGTGAACACGATAACTATACTGGCCATCAATGAGGGATCGGACCCGCCGAATACGGCAAGTGTGTTGCTGACAGATGGCACTATAAAGTACAGCATCCTGGCTTATAACAAGAAGGGGGATGCTGCGGTTATTAAGGTTAAAAGGGTAAAAAGGTAAAAGGTTAAAAGGTTGAAAAGTTGATAAGTGATAGGTTGAAAGGTGATAGGTTAAAAGGTTGAAAAGTGATAGGTTGATAAGTTCCCGCCTTCGCTGAAGCTATGGCGGGCGAAGGATAAGTTGATAGGTTAATACATTAATAAGTTGAAAGGTTCCGCCTTCGCTGAAGTTTGGGCGGAGGATAAGTTGATAAGTAGGTGGGTTGCTTTTTGATCTGTAGTTCTTTCCTACAGGCGAAAGCCGTATGACCGCCGGAAGGCGGTGCTAACGGCTTCTTGGGCGTTGTTTTTCTATTAGGTCGCTGACTGCGAGGACCAATTGATAAGGAACGCTTGTTTCTTCTTCCCCGGTTATATCATACCTGCCGAGTGGCGACCAGGCCATGTAGAAGCGGGGGTATCCTTTGATATTTACCTCATAATACATACCGTCCTTGCGCAACTGGGGTATAATGACCGCAAGGAGCGTCTTTTTCTCGAATATTATTTGTTTTGAAAAACTGTTTGCCACACGGCAAAGTAAAGGGAAAAACATACGGAAACGCCTGAAAACGACATTTTAGTAAAATCAAAATTTAAAAAAAGCCAACGTTTTTTAGTTTACCGCTGTCTTATTAAGCAGTATCAGTTTTATGTGAGAATTGATATTTTGTATATCGTCATTATTCCAATGGAATACTAAAAAGCTATCAAAATGAACATCGGTACAGCTATTAAGTCGATACGTAAGAAACTCTCTATCACCCAATATGAATTGGCGGAAAAATGCGACCTGTCCCAAACCTCGCTTTCGCAGATAGAAACCGGCGTAAAACGCCCCAGCCAGAGGACTATTTCAAAAGTTTGCACCGTATTAGACATACCGGAATCTATCATATATATTGTGGCTATGCAGGAGGATGATGTACCCCCAAGCAAGAAAGGCGTTTATGAGCTGGTATACCCGTCTATTAAAAACCTGGCCCTGCAAATGGTAAGTTCGGAGCATATGGCTTTGGTGGAGGCGTGATTCTTTAGTCGTGAGTCATAAGTCCTTCTCTTCGATGTTCTTTTGTTTAGTTGTAAGTTCCGCCTTCGTTTTAATTATGGCGGGCAAAGCGTGAGTCCTTCTCTGCGATGTTTCTTTATTTAATCGAAAGTCCCTCCTTCGTTAAAACTACGGCGGGCGAAGCGTGATCCTTTCTTTTCCTATATAGAAGTTTTAATTGTTTTTGTATTATTGTTCATAACAATAATACAAAACGCATGAAACAAATACTGCGCTGCTTACTACCCTCTATTTTACTATTCTCAACTCTATGCCAAGGCCAGGAAAAAAAATATGACCTGAGCGCCCCGGTTGATCTGAAAACCACTGGTGTAAATAAAGTGCTGTGTATGAGCAATGGTAACACCATGCTATTCCACTTTGAGCCAACCGATGCCATTACCGTTAAAGTATTTGATAACACCCATAAAGAAACAGCCAGCAGGAAGGATGCCTGCAGGATACTGGACACCTATATCATCAAGGATGCAATATTCAAGGGGTTATTTGAGATCAATGGCGAGGCGGTTTTATTTATTGAACAGCAGCACCTGGCTAAACATGGATTGGTAAGGTTGCGTTTTAATGGTAAAGATGGATCGTTAGTTGAAGAGAAGCTGGTAGGCGAATCTAAGAATTTAAGTAACAATACTGATTATTATGTGATGAAAATTCAAGACGAAGATAGTTACGCCATCCTCTTTTGCACAGACATTCCTAATTTTGTCGATTGTAAAGTTTATGTAGCGTACTATTCCAATCTCCATGAGTCTACAAAGGTTGTTCCAATCATTATTGACCGGAAAAAGTATGACAACATATATACAGTAGGTGCCGAGTCGAAAGCAAATGGGATCGTTATTTCCCTGTGTTTTGCGAAGCTAAAGGAAAACGGGACAGCGATGATGAACAAAGATAACCTCGGCACTGCTGCAAAATACGATCATTACCTGGGCGTGTATTATATTGCTAAAGGAAGTTCAACTGCCAGCGCTGCGGTAGCGGATGTGTCGACCAGCATATTTCCTTATTATTCTAATTATACGTATAACCCGTTTGCAAAATCGCTAAATGTACTGCTTCTGAGCTATAAGGATATTGAAACTAAATATGGGTATGCGTGGCTGCCCGGGGCATTAATACGTCACCTGCTGCTTAAGCTGGATGAAGGGAGTATGGAAATCGGATATAAATGGATAGAGAATAGTACTATAAATAACCAATTGAAACAAAAATCTTACGGAAATCTTTATGAAGGTATACCCGTAGGTGTGTTCACAAATGAAAATGGTTTGTCAACATTAATTTCAGAATCTTTTTCAAGACGTGGGGAGCGTGAAACATCGGCAAGGTATAACCGGTACACGTACTTTGGAAACATAGCACTTACCCAATTTGACGATGATGGCAACGAGTTATGGGGTACAGTACTGCCATTATCGCAACGATATAAAAGCTACAAGAACTATTACCTGGCATACGAACTGTCGAAAAAATGGCAAACGCAATTTCTCTTCACGGACCTGCCAGACCAGGTCTATGAGCGGCAATTTGTATCATTCAATACCTACGACCATAATAAGAACCTGTACGTAGTATTTAACGATAACGATAAGAATTTCAATAACAGCATTGAGAAACCAGGGGATACCGTATATAACTTCAATACCACCAATGCATGTTATTACGAGATCAACAGGAAGAAGGAGATAACAAAGCATTATCTTTTTGGCGAACCGGCAGCCAATGAATATAGATGCAGTTTTATTGAAGGCGCTGACTTTAATGAAAAGAACGGTGTATACGCATCGCTGGTGCAGTATAAAAAGGGGGATGATGTTTCGTTGTGTATGGCGTGGAGCAGGTTGGAGTAATTTCGCGCGAAGGCGCAAAGACGCAAAAATTGTTATTCAAGCAGTAAATAATAAAATCAAGAACGCAAACTTAAGTGACCGGATAATTCCTGACTTAGTAAGTTATGCGAACAATGCCATTGATGTCTTTGGCAAAGGTGATGATGGTTTGAATGATTCCTGCTTTATGAGAAATGCTGGCAGGAATGGTAACCGGATCATTTTTGGTGGGTGTTTGTGGAATGTTGCTCATAACAGTAACGGGATTAGTGCCGCGAACTTTGTTGCTCACATCATCCCAGTTGAGTGCCAACATCAGTATTGCATACAGCAATACTGACCACAACATAGATCTTACAATAAAGACAAACCGTTTTTTTAACAGTTGTTTCATGCAATGTTTTTTACTCATGTAAAGTTAAGGGAGTTATATAATACATTCAAAAAAATCTTAGCATTAAGTTAATTTAAAGAGCCGTGCGCCTCCAGCATCACATAGTAATGGGTTATAAAGCCTTAAATTTGTAGTGCAAGAACAAATACATGAAACGGTTTTCGGTCATCCTTTGTGTTTTAGTGGTTTTCGGTTTAGGTAAGGTGGGTGCACAAAGTCCGTGTGCCGGGCCTGCAGCTATATCGGGGTTGGATACCGTGTGTGCGGGTGCGGTGATCGCACTGAACGATACCAGCCTGGGTGGTACCTGGAGCAGCAGCGATACAGATATAGCGACAGTGGGTGAATACACCGGCGTAGTTACCGGCAAACTGGGCGGCTCTGTAACGATAACTTATTTACTATCTGCAGGCTGCTACGCAATAAAGCCGGTATATGTGCGCGCATTACTACCGATAACCGGCAGCACGGCTATCTGTGTGGCTTCGTCGGGCATATTCAGCGATCTGACAATAGGCGGGACATGGAACAGCAGTAATACAACGGTGGCGACCATAAACAGCAGTACCGGGGCTGCAAATGCGATAACCCCAGGCAACACAATAATCACTTATACACTTGCCAATGGCTGCAGTACAAGAGTGATACTTACAGTAAACCCTTTACCCCCAAATTACTATGTGTTTGGCGGGGGTAATTATTGTGCAGGCACATCAGGAGCTACGATAGGGCTTAACGGATCTGATGTGGGGATCAACTATATGCTGTATAACGGCTCTACATTCGTTGATTCGCTGCATGGCACAGGAAGCACGCTATATTATGGCCCATATACCGCTACAGGAACCTATCAGATCTATGGTGTGAATATAACAACACATTGCAGCAATCGCATGTCGGGCATCGCGACCATTGGTGTGATACCGGATAATGTGCCCTCGGTGACGATATCCACGCCGACGGGTGATACGGTTTGTTTGCTGGCAAGTACGACATTCACCGCAACACCTGTGAATGCCGGTGCGAGCCCGAGTTACCAGTGGTTTGTAAATGGTACGGGTGTGGGCACAAGCAACACCTATAGTTATATACCTACTGAAGGGGATGAGGTGTCTGTGATATTATACAGCGACGCGGTATGCGCCATACCTAGTACGGCAACCGATGAAATGACAATGACCACCATTCCGAAGGTGACACCATCAGTGAGTATATCTGTGATACCGGGAGATACAGTGTGCGAATTTGTGCCTGTGACGATAATTCCCGCTCCTGTATATGGCGGGGCGTCGCCCAATTACCGGTGGATAAAGAATGGCCTTACAGCATACATTGGTGCGGTATATAACTACTTGCCCATGAATGGCGATAACATATTGTGCTCCATATACAGTAACTATCATTGCCTGATCGTAGACTCGGCATACAGCACCAACAACATAAACATGACGGTGATGCCATTGCTGATACCAACCGTTACGGTTACGGCGCATCCGGGTACAAGGCTAGGCGTGGGTGAGCGGGATACGCTGATAGCAACAGTGATCAATGGCGGAACATCGCTGGCTTACCAGTGGAATATAAACGGTATAGTAGTGCCGGGAGCTACAAGGGATACGCTTGTGGACAGCACCTTTGCAAATAATGATACGGTGACCTGCGTGGTAACGAGCAGCAGTTTTTGCGGTGGTACGCCTGCGAGTGCTTATGTGGTGATCACGGATACTGTTGCGGATACAATAACTACTGCCGCTCTGAACCATGCGGCCTCTTCTGATAATAAGATAACAATAGCACCGAACCCTAACAGGGGGGTGTTTACCATTAGCGGGGTATTTACGGCTGATAATACGGAGGTGGCCATTGACATTACCGATATGCTGGGGCAGACTATGTATACGCGGGTAGTGCCGCTACAAAAAGGGAGATTGAATGCACCGATAAATGCGGGAGACCTGGCAAATGGGGTATATTCAATACGAACGAGGGCGGGGAATACCAGAGTTGTGAACAGGGTTGTGGTGAGCAGGTAGTAATATAAGGTGAGCAATGAATCAATTAAGTTGTAAATTTGTGTCATGGGATTGGTATACACCGATATAGAGTTGTCAAATTTATTAGCGCCCGAAATGGCGCCGTATCAGACAAAGGCACTCGCTGATACGGGAGCGTTGCACCTATGTATTCCAGAACATGTTGCCCTTCAACTCAAACTAAAACAATTGGAGGAGAGAGAGGTGATTATAGCAGATGGGTCAAGACGAATGGTGCCTTATGTGGGGCCAATAAAAGTTACTTTTAAAAACCGAAATTGTTTTACCGGCGCTATGGTATTGGGTGAGGAAGTATTACTTGGTGCGATTCCTATGGAGGATATGGACCTGGTTGTGATTCCGGCACAGTTAAAAGTTACTGTTAACCCGCAGAGCCCGAACATTCCCTCAAGTGTGGCGAAGTAACCAGCCCGTAAGAAAATCATATTTTCAGATAACAGAAAATTTCTTCAATAAAAAAACAGAGCCCCGCAATTGCAGGGCTCTGTTTTTTTATTGAGGTCTTTTTATTTTAGTAGTCCATTCCCATTCCGCCTGGCATTCCGCCGCCTGCAGGTGCAGAAGACTTTGGTTCAGGCTTGTCGGCGATAACACACTCGGTAGTGAGGAGCATGCTGGCGATAGACGCTGCATTTTCCAGAGCTATACGGCCCACCTTAGTAGGATCGATAACGCCTGCTGCGAGGAGATTTTCATAAACTTCAGTGCGTGCATTGAAGCCATAGTCGCCCTTGCCTTCACGAACTTTCTGAACAATGATAGATGCTTCGAGGCCTGCGTTGGTCACGATCTGACGAAGTGGTTCTTCGAGCGCGCGGCGTACAATATTAACACCTGTTTTCTCGTCACCGTTCTCGGTCTTTACTTTATCTAAAGACTCGATAGCGCGGATGTAAGCAACACCACCACCGGGAACGATACCTTCTTCAACCGCAGCACGGGTAGCGTGCAGTGCATCGTCAACACGGTCTTTCTTTTCTTTCATTTCCACTTCGGTAGAAGCGCCTACATATAATACGGCAACACCACCGCTAAGCTTGGCAAGACGCTCCTGGAGCTTCTCACGATCAT
>CAIJNJ010000467.1 GCA_903821975.1 uncultured Bacteroidota bacterium | reverse complement strand
GAAATGGAATAATGAATATTTTTGTAGTGTAAACCCCAGCTGGGACTAACAAAATGGCAGTAAACAAAAAACGGGATTATCTTACCAACGTGTAAACCTATTTCGGGACGAGGCAATAGCTATCGGGAGGGCAAGAGTGGGGCATAAATGGGGTCACTTGGGAAATGTAAGTAAACAATAATATTAGCCATAGTAAAGGATTTCAAAGGTTCAATGTCCCATTCAACGCCACATTTTTAATTTCTTCTACAAACTAAAATCGGGTACAGCATTTAAAAAATCGTATCTTTATATTAAAATAAAGTAGTTTAATGATCACCCTATGATACGCACAATTGTAATACCCGAAAAAAATGTAGTGAATCTTTCATTTTCCGTACCTGAAAATTATATTGGTAAAGAAATGGAAGTGATCGCTTTTACTAAAAAAGAAGGCCTGGAAAAAACCGAACTGCATAGCAAAAAGGTATCATTTACTGCTCTCTCTATTGATACCAGGGGATTTAAATTTAACCGTAATGAAGCAAACGAACGGTAAAGTATTTTTAGACAGTAACATTTTAATTTATAGCTACTCCAACAGCGAACCCGGAAAGCAGTTAATAGCCCGTAACATCATCACCGAAAATAATTCAGTGATCAGCACCCAGGTTTTGCAGGAATTAACCAATACCGTTACACGTAAATTCCAGTTTAGTTATCCTGATGCCGCAAATGCCATAAAGGAATGTTGCCATAATAATGACCTGCATATTAATACCGAAGATACTATTGTTCAAGCGTGCCGCATAGCCGGACAATATGGTTTTTCTTTTTACGACAGCCTCATCATATCCGCCGCCCTTGAGTGTAACTGCATTACCCTATATTCCGAAGACATGCAACACGATATGCATATTGACGAACGGTTAGCCATTATCAATCCATTCCTATGATCAACAAGGTAACAGACAATATTTTTTACCATAATGGGACTCCTCAAAAAACTCCGGATAAGTACTGACCAGCCGCTATGGCTGATCAGTGTGCCGGATGATTGTATGGCTCTTTTCTCCGGGTGTGATATTAAGCGGAAGTTATCCGGTAGCAAACCTGTGGGACAGCTTGTATTTTTTGCGCTGGATGGAAAAACGCTGGCCCATCAATTGCCAAAACTCGCGCCTTATATTTCACCCGATACTGTTTTCTGGATATGCTACCCGAAAAAGACCGGGGCAATTGCCTCTGACCTGGTGCAAATGAGGCCCTGGGACGTTGTTTTCAACAGTGGTTATCGTGGGCAGACATCTGTGTCTGTTAATGAAGACTGGACCGGGATGAGATTTACCAATGCGCCGAGGAAAGGGCCATCTATCTGCGACCTGCCTATGGAAGAGCGCAAAGTAGAGGGAATAGATTTTGTGAACCGCACCGTGCAATTACCTGCAGATGCGCAGGCTGCGTTGAATAAACATAAAGGGTTGGCTGCATTCTTTGATGACATGGCTTTTACCCACAAAAGAGAATATGTGCAGGCAATTGCAGATGCAAAGAAACCGGAAACACGTGTACGCAGGATAGAAAAAACTGTGGAAATGCTCCTTCAAAAGATGAGTGACAAAAGCGCAAAATCCAAGGAGAAGAGACCAAAGTAGGAGTCTTTTGTTTTTTGGAATTTACAACTTGGAATTTTCCCGTGTTATTTTAGCGTAAGGTGCGAGAATTTCGAGATGCTTGAATCAGCCTGCCTTATAGAATTGTAAGTAGGGATGATGTAGCGCGCACTATAGTCGTTGTCTGAGATAAATTTCAGTACATACTCCACTGCAAAACCCGGATCATTTTTCTTACCTACAAGCAGGTATTCAAGATAGAATAAGCTGATACCCATATCGAATGAGCCGCCATTATCTTTTCCGATCCATTTTTCTGCAAAAGCAATGATGTCCGCTTTATTATCAGTGAGTTTTTCGTGCAGTTGTTTTAATGAAAATACCTTCAGGAAACGAAGACGCTCTACATCACCTTCTATATCTATCTCATCATTCATCTTGGCACCTGCGCGCGCAGAAATTTGTGAGTCGATCTCTTTAAGGATCTTGCTGTTCAGCACGTATTCCTTTAACGAGGCATCGGTCATCTGGGCATTTTCGTGAAGGGCTTGTGGCGCCTTTGGCTTTTCTTCGTAAAATGGTACAGGTGCCGGTTGTTCTTTTACAACTTCAGGCGCTTTTTCAGCTACCCCATTACCATTCTGGCTATAATTAGGTAAAGGATCGATATTGAATTTTATGGGTTCGCGGACCGTTGGTGTTTCTACAGGGCTTGCTGTTACCGGTTGCATCACTGGTTCCACCTGGCTTACCACTTCAGGTTGTTTTTCAGCAACGGGTGGAGCAGGCGGAGGTGCTGGTGGTGTATAAGCAGGTTCCTGCGGCTGGAAAACCGGGGCGGCTTGCTGTACTACAGTGGCTATATTTTCAACTTGTGCAACTTTTTCCTGTACAACGTTATTTGTTTTCTGAACATTGTTTACGTTCATCGTAAGCAATTGATCAGGAGCAATATTCACATCTGCAGCGCTAACCATTCCGTTCATTCTGTCGATAGGTACGCGCTGCGGCGAAATACCAACGGGATTTTTTGCCGGCATAGCACGCTGAGGCACGATCTGCGAAGCAGGGACTGCGGCAACTACCGGTTGCTGAGGTTGCTCAGGTTCCGGCTGGTAGGATATAGGCTGTGACTGGAAAATATTAGCTATTGGTTTCGGCTGCTCCTGTACAGGTGCAGGTATTACTTCAGGTTCCGGAGCAACAGCGCTCGCCTGCTGTTCTGCAACAGCTTCCCGTTGACTTGCAACGGGTGCTTGTTCTTCTGTCTTTTTATTGAGCAGGCTCCTAATTTTCAAGAATTCAAGATCTGCCATTTCCAAAAGTGCGCCTACCCTGTAAAAGTCCCTGCGGGCTTCATCCGGAATAGTACCACCATCATAACCCAATTCTTTTTCTATACCACTCCATGCATCCTGGAGCATAGAGCAAACCTGTATCTCGAATATTTTGGCGCCGTACCTTTTATATTCTATGAGTTCGAGACGATTCGATTTTAAAGCAACTTTGTATTCAACATGTTTTGAGGCAAAACTTTCAACCCTGATTCTTTTCAGGTCGTCGGTAGGTGCTATTTCCACATCAAACTCGTTCATAAGCACATCTGAAATAGGGCTCACCGAATCTTCGAAATAAGTGATGATACGAATCACAGGAACGTATGCGTTACCCTCATCTACATTTCCGTTATGCTCCATCCGGGATTCTATCCTATAATACGGGATGTTATTTTGAATAACAATTTCCCGCACCAAGTCTTCAACCTTTACCATAAAGGCATTGGTGCGCTCAATTGGGGATTGATATTTGTTAGAAGACATACCTATATATTATGATACAATGATAAGCATTTTCAGAGTTATCCACATTGTTATTCACAGCGTTAACATGTATTTACCATTTCATTAACAAAGTTAATAAAAACAACAATTATAAATCACTAAGATTTATATATCTGATTTAATTGCAGGTGGCCTCCAATAATCTTTCCATTGTTGGGGTGTGAGCGCATCATCGGCATTGAAGTTACCGATCTTGCTGCGCCTTAATTCCTGTAGATAGGCGCCGCAATCTAAAAACTGGCCAAAGTCGTGGGCGAGTGAACGAATATAAGTTCCTGTACTGCATACTACCCGAAAATGGACCTCAGGTAATTTTATGGCAGTGATCTCAAATTCGCCAACGGTAACCGGCCGGGCGTCGAGAACTACTTCTTTGCCGGCGCGGGCAAGATCGTAAGAGCGTTTGCCGTCTTTTTTGATGGCGGAGTGGATCGGTGGTGTTTGCATGATATCGCCTGTGAGCTTTAGGACCGCATCCAGTATCTGCTGTTCGGTAATATGGTCAAAAGGTTTTATATCCTGCGGTTCACTTTCCAGGTCATAAGTAGCAGTAATTGCCCCAAGGTGAAATATGCCGGTATATTCTTTAGGTAATTGCTGGTATTCAGATATTTTTTTTGTCATTTCACCCGTGCAGCAAATAAGCAAGCCGGTAGCCAGCGGATCCAGGGTGCCGCAATGACCTATTTTGGCACGCAAGGATATTTTAATATGATTGACGGCATCAAACGATGTCCATTTATATGGTTTATCAACAAGTATTACCCCTCCTTTTTTAAGCTCGGCGGGCGTTGGTCTTTTTTGCATTGCCGCAAAGGTAATGTTTAATGCCTAATGGCTGAATTACTCAATGGCGCAATTCGTTGGTTCGCGCCATATTATCAAATTCAATTCAGCTATTGAGTAATTCAGCCATTGAGCCATTACCTTTGCAGTATGTCATTTTTTAAAACAGCCAGGCCGTTTGTGATAGCAGGGCCCTGCAGTGCGGAAACCCGTGAGCAGGTAATGGAGACGGCGGCCGCGCTGAGTGCAATGGGTGTACAACTGTTCAGGGCCGGAGTATGGAAGCCACGTACTCGGCCTGGGTCGTTTGAAGGTAATGGTGTGAAGGCGCTGGAATGGCTGAAAGAAGCAACGCAAATATATAAGATACCCGTTGCTGTAGAAATAGCTGAACCCGCCCATATAGAGCAGGCACTGAAACATGGTATTGATGTGCTGTGGGTTGGTGCGCGTACTACGGTAAACCCATTCCAAGTGCAACATTTGGCAGATGCACTGAAAGGCGTGAACATACCGGTGATGGTAAAGAACCCTGTGAACCCGGATGTGGACTTGTGGCAGGGTGCGATAGAACGTTTTGAAAAAGCAGGGGCTACAAGCGTAGCGGCTATTCACAGGGGATTTTCCGGTTACAGTGCAGCAGCAGGTTACCGCAACCAGCCAAACTGGCCAATACCCATAGAGCTGAAAAGGCGCAAGCCCGAACTGACCATCATTTGCGATCCGAGCCATATAACCGGCAACCGTGACCGCATTGCAGAGATAGCACAGAAGGCTATGGATATGCATTTTGACGGGTTGATGATAGAGACGCATCCGCACCCTGATGAGGCGTGGAGCGATGCTGCGCAACAAGTGACACCAGACCGACTAAAGGAAATACTTGCAGGCCTGATAGTGCGTGAAGAATACACGCACGACATGAGCGCACTGATGCAGCTCGAATACCTGCGCCAGCTTATGGATAGCCTGGATGCGGAGATCATAGACCTGATAGCGAAGCGTATGGAGTTGAGTGAACAGATGGCATTTGTGAAAAAGGAAAGTAACCTGACAGCATACCAGCCGGGGCGCTGGCGCGAGATAGTGGAGACAAGAGGCGAACGTGCGCAGGCACACTTGCTTTCGAAGGAATTTATAGTGGAATTGTATGAAAAGATACACCACGAAAGCATACGTAAACAACTGGCTATTCTTGAAAGCCTAGCATCACCGGCCGCAGCTTCGGCAAAGGATGGAGAAAAGGAAATAAAAAAGTAAATTTGTCACCTTTCCTGAATATATAACATTGGCATTAAAGCAACATTTAAACCACAGGGTACGTTTCGATCAGCAGGTAGACAATTCATTGTCTTATGTATTGCCGTTCATAGAGAAGACAAAACCATTAGGGCCAGGCACCACAGTATTTGAAGTAGGTACTGCCGAGGGTGGCGTGCTGTTACCATTTATGCAGCGTGGTTGCAAATGTGTAGGCGTGGACCTGATGAAGGAGCGCATAGACCTTGCCAATGAGTTCCTTGAAAAAGAACTCGCCGAAGGTAAGGTGGAGCTGCTGTGCCAGAATATATATGATGCTGATTTCCTGGAGCGCTTCAAAAACAAATTCGATATCATCATTCTTAAGGACGTGATAGAGCATGTGCCGGAGCAGGAAAAATTTGTGCCCTATCTTAAGAACTTTTTAAAGCCGGGCGGGCAGATATTCTTTGGCTTCCCACCCTGGTATATGCCCTTTGGCGGGCACCAGCAGGTATGCCGTAAAAAGTGGGCGAGTGTATTGCCATACTATCATATACTGCCTCGCTTTTTGTACAAGGGCATCTTGAAAATGGCAGGTGAGCATGAACTGGTGATAGCAGAGCTGATGGAAATAAAAGATACCCAGATCACTATTGAGCGCTTTGAGCGCATAATAAAAGCAAGTGGCCTGAAGGTGCTTAACAAGCAGCACTATCTCATCAATCCGATCTACAAATACAAGTTCGGCCTCACGCCGCGCAAACAATGGGCGCCACTTAGCTGGATACCTTACTTCCGGGATTTTGTTACTACCTGTGTGTATTATACAGTAGGATAAATTGCGGGAAAAACTATTCCGGTATAGCAAATGTGGACCCGGTAGATGAGTTGTTGCTGATCGTAATGTTCGTAGACAACATCTGGGTG
>CAIJNJ010000466.1 GCA_903821975.1 uncultured Bacteroidota bacterium | reverse complement strand
TTCCACTTGATGTTCTTGGCTTTCTGGCGGGCAAGGGTGAGGTTGGCAAACTGCTGCTTGCCCTTCACCACGCCGTCGTTGTATTTCTGTATGTTAAAGGCAAGTTTCCTTTTATGCTCCAGGTCGCCGGCTTTTACTTCGCTTTTTGCGAGAAATACTGATTGTTGCTCCGTCATTTATAAAGTAATAGTTAATAAAAAGAACCCAGCCGGAGCCATATAATAGATAGCCCCCGCGCGGAATAGTTTAATCCCCGCACGTTATAACAAACTTACATAATAAATTCAGAGAATGAAAGGGGGTATATTAATTTGGCCAGACCAAGTACCTACATTCTTCTGTCACATAAAAACACTCTATATTTAATATTATATCGGCCTTACTCACATTTGGTGTGTTTTTTGCGTCTTAAGATAACGGATCCCGTTTTATGAAAAAACTTGCAGTTCTTATTGCTATGTTATTCTTTGGTACATCTCTGATGGCCCAGGGATGGACCCAGGTAGGGAGTCATGCAGTTCCGCCCGACTCATTGGGCGAAGGTATCTATTCAATGTGTTCAGATATACATGGGAATATTTACGTAGGAGGCGATTTTTGGGATGATAGTGGTGCTATTTCTGTTTATAAATGGGATGGCTCTGTGTGGACAGAATTAGGTCACGGAAGCACAGCATTGAGTTCGAATTGGCCTGTATCTGCCATCTTTGCGGATACAAATGGCAATGTCTACTCTGTAGCAGCGGAGGATGCTTCCACGGAAACTGTGTATGTTGCAAAGTGGAATGGAACATCATGGGGGCAGGTTGGTACGGGTAGTGCAGCGCTTTATGCTCATGGTGGTATCAATGCAATAACAATGGATAAATCCGGGAATCTTTATGCAGCAGGCGCCTATATAGATACCGCCGGTAAATATTATGTTGCAAAGTGGGACGGAACAAATTGGAGTGAGGTGGGCACTGGCAGCAACGCTTTATATGCAAACGGCCCGATTAATACGATCTTTATTGACACGTTTGGCAATTTATACGCAGCAGGTGTTTTTACTGATAGCACTGCTGATTCCATAGGTAATTTATACGTTGCCATGTGGAATGGAACATCCTGGTCAGAATTGGGTGCCGGAGTTACACCACAATATCAGCACAATGCGCAGATATTTTCAATTCTTGCCGATGCCGCTGGGAATGTTTATGCTGCGGGTGATTTTTACTACAGCGATATATTCAGCGGCTACAATTATGTTGCCAAATGGGATGGTGCTTCGTGGAGTGAACTTGGTACTTCCAGCATCTTTCACGCTAATGGAAATATAAATCAACTTTGCACTGACCGATATGGCAGTATATATGCAGGAGGCGACTTCACCGACACAACTACTATTCTTACACTACCATTTATTACAAGCACGTACACAGTAAATCCATGTTACGTTGCAAAATGGGATGGCAGCAGTTGGAGTAAAGTTGGCATCGGCAGTTATGCGTTAAATGCAGACGATTGGATACAGACCATATGTTCAGACCCAAGCGGCAATATTTATGCCGCTGGTGAATTTACCGACACCTCTGTCACTTACCGAATTGTCGATACTACCGGACCGATCATTGACACCAGCTACCTTCATCCTCGGTATGTTGCTAAATATTACAACCACCCCGCGAGTGTTGTTTCGCTGGAGGAAAGTATTGCGATAAATATTTACCCCAACCCCACCACCACATCCCTAACCATCACATCCCCTGACAAAATATCCAACATTACCATCAACAACCTCTTGGGTCAAAGAGTATATGCCCATGAATATAATCCATCAACCTCTGTGCTGGTAGATGTTTCGGGGCTGGTAATGGGCGTGTATTTTGTGAAAGTGAATGGAATGGAGGTTAGGAAGTTTGTGAAGAAGTAAATTGTTATCTATGAAGAAGTGCCTTCTGTTTTTTATTCTGTGTGTAAGCGTGCATATCTGCAACGGACAGAACTGGCAATGCCTGCAGGCCGGGGTGAAGCACTATTTCATTAATGGTAACGGATACCTGCGTGGCATTCGTATAGATTCCGTGATAAGTTTGGGAGACACTACAGTTTATTACCCAAACCATACACCAAGGGGACCATACAATACTTCAACGTCGCCGGTATTAGATTCAAACGGTGGTAGTTGGCTGGGCAAAAAAGTACAGCAACTGGCCGATGGTACTTTTATTTTCGACAGCTACTGGAACGACTCCGTGACGTTGAAAACCCACGCAAATATTGGCGATAGCTGGATCTTTTACCGGGACACGAGCAGCCTTTATTATAAAGCCACACTCCTTTCAAAAGATACAATGATTGTTCTGTCATCACCCGACTCGGTGGAAACGATAATGATCAACGCTTACAATGGCTCGGGTATTATAACTACAGATCCTGTTGACAGTTTTAAGATCATCCTGAGCAAGAGCCATGGTTTTGTACAAGTGTTCGATCTCTATACATTTCCCTATCATAAACCTGATTCTCTTTATAGGGCAGGACTTGATTTCTTTTTAGACCGGTCCACATGCACATATTCCAACGTAAATAGTGCAGATGGATATGGCCCCGATACCACGGTAACCATCTTCAAACTGGTTAACTTTATTAACCCTAACGACCAGCAATTACATAACTGGCATATAGGTGACATATTTGAAGGCTATCACTTGGTTGAAGGCTACTATACTACTTCCTATATTAATTACATTTTAGACACAGTAAGCCATATATCTGTTTCAGGGCATGCTGCCACTTATACTTTAAGTGACATGCATTTCACGTGTACATCTTATCCGGACATTTGCACAATGTTCTCTTCTTATTATTGGGACCCGTGTTCTTTGATAGTCAATGGTGGGCTTTATACTTTTTATGATACCGTTTATTCGATCGCTAATCCTTCTTTAATTCCCGAAGAAAATACAAGAATGCCTGCCTACGTTTTTTACTTTCCTAATGACACTACCTTTTGTCAAACGACCCCTGCTTATATTTTGACATATGCTGATTATTCCCTTATAAGCGAGGAAACTGCGTGGCCTATATATTACAAATTGGGTATCGGACGAACTTATAATGTAAGCTGGGATGAAGACTGTATCATTTGGTTTTACGATAGGCTCACTTATGCCGATATGCAGGGAAACAATTGCGGGATGCTGCATCCCGTGGAAGTAAATAATGTCAGTCCCAAAAACAACGCTCTGAGTATATTTCCTAACCCCGCCACCACATCCCTAACAATCACATCCTCAGACAAAATATCCAACATTACCTTTACCAATTTCTTAGGCCAAACTTTATATAACCATGAGTACACCCCTTCAACCTCAGTGCAGGTAGATGTTTCGGGGCTGGCTGTGGGTGTGTATTTTGTGAAAGTGAACGGGGCGGATGTTAGGAAGTTTGTGAAAGAGTAATTTCAGTTTGTCTTTTCTCCGGGGTAACAATAACATGTAACCATCCACATTTTCAATAGCTTACCTCAAAAGAAAAATACATCACAGACATTACCCGGTCTATGACAATACAAAAACGGTAGTATCATAAAAACTCGTTTTTGCTCTTCCAATATTCCGTCCGATCTTTAGGTGTGAAAGAGTAATTTGGTGATTGACCCTGTTCTGGAACACCTCTGTTAACCGCCACAGCTTTAGCGAAGGAGGTCAAAGTGTGCCACACCTATAGATAGAAAATTATCAAACTATTGTCACCAAATATTTTTAGGCATCATGAATCCAAAAAATGTCTAGTCCCTAAAAAAGTTTACACATAAAATGTGTAAACAATGGACAAAACAAAACAACGGCAAGGCCGAAAAGGTCAAAAAGGCAGCACGAAACATGATATAACGTTCATGCGCCACGTAGCTCGGACCTATATTGA
>CAIJNJ010000465.1 GCA_903821975.1 uncultured Bacteroidota bacterium | reverse complement strand
CACCAGATCCGCCACCACCGCCGGTTGCGTAGCCAGGCCCACCGGAGCCGCAGGCGTAGCCAGGTTTGGTACTACTAGAACCGCCTGTTCCGTTTGAGCCCTGTCCAAATAATCCTCAAAGCCCCAAACCCCGACACCCTCATGAACGCTAACACCCCCGAAGAGGCCGAAAAAGTAAAAAACCTTCTCAACAAATAACTCCAATGTACTCTTGCAGGCTAGTAAATATCCAGACTCGATATTGTCATGCTGACGCAAGGAAGCATCTCAACTCGCATCGGGCAGATATTCAGTATACTTCAAATGATAACACCCTCATTTTCAAATTCGCACATTTTCAAATTTTCAAATTAAGGCCGCGCCGCCACCCACTCCTCGCCATCTTCAAACACTTCTTTTTTCCAGATGGGGACTGTTTTCTTTAGGGTGTCTATCGCATAACGGCACGCATCAAAAGCCGCATCACGATGGGCCGCAGCCACAACAATGATCACGGCTATATCTCCGGGTACCAATACCCCGGTACGATGATGAATGAGTATTTTATGAACAGGCCATTTGGCCATTGCCTCGTTTGCTATCTTCTTCATTTCACTCACAGCCATACTTTCATACGCTTCAAATTCCAGCCGCACCACCTTCTTACCTTTCGTCATATCCCGCACCGTACCTATGAATATATCAATACCCCCCGACTTCGCAGACAATGCCCAATCTATACAGGGCTGCACCGTTAAAGCTGTTGCTGATATTTTTATGTCTGTCATTGATCGTGTTTATTTAAGGTGTCCCACACTTCTCTTTCAAAACAGGTTAGGTGTGGGACACCTGCAAGCTCGAGATTACCCGCCGCTAACTGGTGGTATTATAGCCACCTCATCTCCTGGCTTCACAATCACATCAGGCCCTGCATATTCACCATTCACCGCTATCATAAATGCCGATAGTTGTTTCAGTCGCGGATATTGTTGTTCCAGGCTGGCCTGCAGCGCAGCTACAGAAATGTTAGCATCTACCGCCACTGATGCGCCGCCCATTATTTCTTTCACTATACCAAATGCTAAAACTTTCATGGTCACTTATTTACAAAGCACAAGTTCCGCCTCTTTGCGCAGCTTATCTTTCTTTATAGATACTACACCCACTTCTTCACATACCAGTCCGCCTGCCAGGTTAGAGACCTCGGCCATAAGCGCCACATCCTTTGTGATCGCATATACCAGCGCGGCTGTGGCCACGACCGTATCTCCTGCCCCGCTCACGTCTGCTATGTTGCGTATATGCGATGGCAGTATCGCCGATGAGAAGCCGTTGTTATAGAACACCCCCTTTTCAGAAAGCGTCACAAACGTTATATCATGGTGCAGCGATTCATTCAGCTTGGCATGCACCTTATTCATTTCTTTCTCATTCGCATCACTCACTTCCATATGCAGCCCCTCACGTACCTCTTTAAGATTTGGCTTGAAAATGGTCACATCCTTGTAGGACAGGAAATTTCTTTTCTTCGGGTCTACTACCGTGATAATACCTATCTCCTTGCAATGTGCCGTTATCAGCCTTATTACATTCTCTTTCAGTACGCCTTTGTTATAGTCTTCAAATATCAGCACCTGCGGCTTTACCTTTTGCAGGTACTTCAGTATCATGTCTATGAATGGGTGCTCTTCATCGGTATACAATTCATCGGTCACTTCATCGTCCAGGCGCAGCATCTGCTGGTTACGGCTTATCACGCGCACCTTTGTGGTCGTGGGCCGCCGCCAACTCTTCATCACCATGCTCGTATCTATGCCCGCTTCGCCGGCCAGCTTCACCAGTGTTGTACCTTCGCTGTCATCACCCACCACACTCGCCAGCGACACCTTCGCACCCAGTGCGCGGCAGTTGAGCGCCACATTTGCAGCACCGCCCAGCCTGCTTTCCCTTTTTTCTATTGCCACCACGGGCACGGGCGCTTCCGGAGATATGCGCTCCACATTGCCCCACCAGTAGTTATCCAGCATCACATCGCCTACCACCACTACGTGCAGGCCATCCATGCCATCAAATATTTTTTTCAGCTCGGTCTTATTCATTGGTATGCGTACTGTTCTTTTGTGTTGCGTAATATATCGGTATCCCCGTCAGCACTATTGCCAACCCCAGTCCGGAGTAAAGTGTTTGTGTAAACAACAATATGATGCAGATAAAACTGGCAAGCAGTATATATATCACGGGTATCACGGGGTAACCAAATGCCTTATACGGGCGTGGAATGTCAGGCTGTGTTTTGCGCAGCTTTATGATCCCTGCAATAGTGAGTATATAAAACAGCAATACGGTAAATACTATGTAATCAAGCAGGCTGCCGTACTGTCCGCTCAGGCAAAGCCCGGAAGCCCATATGCACTGCATCCACAAGGCCTTTGCAGGTACACCCTTGCCATTAAGTGTGCCGGCAGTGCGCAGGAACAGGCTGTCTTTGGCCATTGTATAATATACCCGCGCGCCGGAAAGTATAAGGCCGTTATTGCATCCGAATGTGGAAACCATGATCAGCAATGCAATGATCTTTGCACCATTGCTGCCGAATATTTTCAGGGCAGCAGCCGTAGCAACCCGCTCATTGGGCGCATGTGCAATGTCCGATACGCTCATTACATTCAGGTACATGAAATTCATACTCACATACAGCAGTGTTACCACAAATGTGCCTATGAACAGGCTCAGGCCAATATTTCGTTCGGGGCGTTTTATTTCACCCGCTATGAATGTTACGCTGTTCCATGCATCGCTGGAAAACAGCGCCCCTACCATTGCGCCGCACATAGCCACTACCAGCGCTCCTGCCGACAGGCTCTCATGCGTTATAACAGTATCGCTTTTACCGATTGATTTCGCAGCCCACATATCCTGCCAGTTACCGCTCCATATCCCATGGTCCTTAAAAAACAGGAAACCGAAAATAATAAGCCCCGCCATGGCAGCGATCTTTGCAAAGGTGAAAAAGAACTGTATCCATTTTCCGCTCTTTACACCCAGCGTATTCAGGAACGTAAGAAAGATGATTGTACCTATGCCCACTACCTGTGCGACAGAGATATGAAACCCGTGAGCAGTACCCATAAGCAGGTGGTCATCTCCCAGTTCCGGAATGAGGTAGCCTAAGAATTTACCGAAGGCAACACCTACCGCAGCTATTGTGCCTGTCTGTATCACCGCGAAAAATGACCAGCCATAAAGAAACCCGTAAAACTTACCGAAGGCCTCGCGCAGGTATACATATTGGCCGCCCGCCTGCGGGTACATGCCGCTTAGCTCTCCATAGCTAAGTGCCGCCGTAAGGGTTATGAAGCCTGATATAAGCCATACTGTAATGAGCCAGCCTGAACTGCCTACGGCCTGTGCTATACCCGCACTTACAATAAATATACCCGATCCGATCATGGAACCGATCACGAGGAGCGAACCATCCAGTAAAGTGAGGGACCTTTGAAATGAAGTAGTACTCCCGGAATTGTTAGCAGTATTGTTTTCCAAACAGATCGATTTTCAGAAAAATACGATTTATTTCGTTATCGTGCTTTCTTCTCATCACTTTTTGAACCTGCGTTCATGCCATCTACTACGTCCTTGGTAATATCCAGCGCCTTATTCACATACAGCAGCGACGAGCCGGAAGCGGAATAAGTAAAGATGAAATCGTAACGCTTGTCTTTGTTGTAGTTGTCAATGAATGCGTCGAGGCGGGTTTTAAGGTCTTTATTAAAGTCTTCCTGTTCTTTCATCAGTTGTTCCGTAAGTGACTGCTTACGGCTTTCCAGGCTCTTCTGCATCTGCATCAGGCGTTTTTGTGCGGCTTCATATTCCGGCTGTGTCAGCGTGTTCGACTGCACCTTCTTCTGCACCTCGTTCGCATCATTCTGCATCTGGCTATATGATAGCTGCAATTCGTTCTCCATTTCTTCCTGGCGCTTTTTAAATTCTTCGCGCTTGGTTTTCAGCAGTTCATACTTAGCTTCCAGTGTGTCGATATTCACGTACGCCAGCTTGCCTGATCCGGCTCCCGGTGCCACAGTGCTGCTCTCCGCAGGCTGGCTGCTTTGTTTTGGGTTGCAACCCAGTGCAAGAGTTACTACAAGGGATAACGAGCAAAGAATAGCGGCAGCGTTTTTCATATATCAACGGATTTTAAGCATGTAACACCAAAAGTAATGTCTAAAAGGTCAAATTGTACTTCCGGCAATTCATAAAGTTGTCATAAAAGACGTGGGATGCGCTTAAAAGCAGCTTCACGTACAAATACAAATGTTTAACCTTAAAGCAACCCTGAAAATTAATTAATGGAAATGCCCACGATAGCTATGGGTGCGCATACCACCACGGTGACGACCCCAGAATGCGTGCCTTACATTCATATGGCGCTCGCGGCCCCAATGGCGGTGAAACCTTCCGTATGGATGCCAGATATGGTATGGAGTACCGGAAACCACATGCATTCTACAGGCGCTGAAAGAAAAAAGCATCAGTAAAAATGCTATTGAAAAAAGGACCTTTTTTGTCATAACCGCAACAAGATAATAAAATTAGAGCACTATGAAAATATTATTGCGAATATACCATTATGTTCAGAAAAATCAATTTTCGCCCTTGTTTTCCTGTATTTCCGCTTTATTTTCCTGTTCTACGGCCTGTATTCGGGCATTTGCCTCAGCAAACTTCTCTTCCAGCCGCTTGATTTTCTGTTCCCCCTCTACTATAAGTGCCGCTAAATGTTTCCTCAGCTCCTCGGCCTTTTTGCCGGGGGTAATATTTTCTATGGCTGTCTTGAAATCAACGAGCTTTTCTTTTTCTTCTTTTATGTCGTCCTGCAGCTTCACTACCATTCCTTTTGCCTGCTCTGCGCGCACTGTCTTTTGTGTTTCGGCATACTGCTTCCGCTGCTCCCTGTTTGCATCCTTCCTGGCAAAGAAATGTTTGCGGGCGGCATTAAAATCTTCCCACATTTTGTCACCGTAAGAGCGGGGTATCGGGCCTATCTTTTTCCATTCTTCCAGCAATTCCTGCATCTCTGCAGTCGCTTCTCCCCAATGTGTTGAGTTCTTTAACTGCTCCGCACGTTCCAGTATCTCCGCTTTAAGTTTATAATTATTATCCTGTACACTTCTTATTTCATCCGTATGGGCTCGCTTAGCCTGGAAAAAGTGCTCCTGCGCAGCCGTAAATCTTGTCCATAACTCATCACCTTTTTCTTTAGGCACGCGCCCGGTCTTCTTCCATTCTTCCATCAGTGCAGTAAGCGCCTGTGCAGTAACATTCCAGCTGGTGCTATCTTTCAGCGCTTCTGCTTTTTCCACAAGCGCCACTTTTATGGCATAGTTGCTTTCCTGATCCTGCTGCACCTGCCCTGAATGCGCCCTCTTCCTTTCAAAGAAAGTGCTCTTGGCAGCCAGGAACCTTTGCCAAAGCTCTTCGTTCTTTTTATTTAAAGTATGGCCTATGGTCTTCCATTCTTCGGTAAGGCGGTGGAAAGTTTCAGTCGTTTTTTTCCACTCTGTAGAATTGGCAATTGCTTCTGCCTGCTCTACAAGGTCTATTTTCAGATCAAGGTTTACCAGCAGGTCTTTTTCTTCTTCTTTGTGGTGCTCCTGTTTGCGGTCGTGAAATGTTTTGCGGGCAGTCTCTATACGGCGCCATAATTTATCATTTCTGCCTTTATCTATAAGGCCCGATTGTTTCCATTTATCATTGATATCCTTATAAGCCTGTGTAGTTTCTTTCCATTGTGTGCTTTCAGCAAGGGTTTCAGCTAATTCTGCAAGTTTCAGTTTTTCGGCATAGTTACTTTCGGTGAGTGTATAAATGGTATGTTCCCAATCATGCACCAACAAGCCAAATTTCATAAAATCCCCGAGTGCATCCGCATGCCTGAGGTACTCATTCAACTGGGCCACTTTATCAGACATCTTCAACTTATCCTCTGTTTCTATCCATTGTATTTCCACTTCCTTCACTTTTGCCTCCACCTCCGCAAATTTTTCCACAAGCGTTTTAATTACCAAATCTCCATTCTCCTGAGTTATGGTTGCAACAGTCCGCTCACGAACGGTATTGTTTGAAGATCGTATCAATGTCCCTTGTTCATCAAGCCTGTATAATTCTTTGCCGGGGAATGACTGCTCACTCCACCAGGCCATAAGATCAAAATTCTGTTCCTGCGACATAAATACCATATTTTAAAATAATCCCCTGCTTCTCACCTGCAATATAAAACATTTAAGCCCAAACCCATAACAGGCTTGCGGCTTATTGAATGTTAATTAATTTTAAAGGGCTGAAATTAATGCGACCCGAACACTTTTTTGAGCAGATCGGTAACCTGTGCTGCAGGGTCCTTACGAATTTTGGCTTCTTCCTGCGCCAGGTATACAAATACCCCATTCAGGGCACGCTCGGTCACATAACCGGGCAGGTCCGGGTTAACCTTCTTGAAAGTGGTAGGCAGGCCGTTGTAGGTATTGAACACTGTTGCCCAATATTTTGTAGCATTTACCTTATCCAGCGACTGCTGTATTACGGGTTTAAATGCTTTGGTCAGATCGGCATTGGTTTTTGACTTAAGGTATTGTGTGGCAGCATCATTACCCCCGTTCAAAATAGATAACGCATCCTGGATGGACATGCTTTTTATAGCATTTACAAAAATATCGAGCGCTTTAGCTGAAGCGTCTTCCGCTGCACGATTCATAGACAATATCAACTGGTCTACCTGGTCGCCCATGCCCATTTGGCGAAGTGTGTTCTCCACTTTCTTTGCATCGGGTGGCATAAGCACTTTGATGAGCGCATCGCCAAAGAAACCGTTTGCTGCAGAAACTTTGCCGGTAGCATTTTTTGCACCCACCTGCAGCGCTTCTCTCAAACCATCCGATATCTCACCCTGGCTCAGGCCACCGCCTTTACCACCCTGGCCGCTAACCGCCTTTTCAGCGCCATTTACAAGGTCTTTAAACTGGGCCTGCGCATGCACAGCAATGCCTGATACTATTAAAAATGCGCAAAGTGTCTTCGATATAATGTTCATATTTTTTATTTACCTGTTCACAAAATAGTATCCGGTTTATTAGACGTAAAAAAACAAGGATGGTTTATTGCTGTTTACCTTTGCCACCGCCTTGTCCGCCACCCTGGTCATTGTCATCACCTTCTTTCATATTCTTTTCCCTGTCCTGGTCAGCTGGCTTCTCCGGTTTCAGCTTATCATCCTTGCCATGCTTGCCGGCATTGTTCTTACCAAGATCCTGCTTGCCAAAACGATAAGTGAACTGGATATTACCGATGCGTGTTTCTTTTACACGATCTATAGTTTCATTATAATAGGGGAGATTGTAATTAGTAACAAATACATGCGTCTTGAAGATGTCTGAGCAGTTGAGTATTGCTGTTGCTTTATTCTTCCAGAAGTTTTTCTTTAAAGCCACATCCACCCAATATGTTTCTTTCAGGTTACCCTGTGCTATCACCTTGGGCGATTCATAATTCGCATTTACCTGGAAAGAGAAGTTTTTCGGAAGCTTTAGGTTCGTATTTATTTTACCGAACCAGGTAAAGCCACTGTTGTTTGACAGATACTGTGTTAACTCTGGATTGCCATTACCGATGATGAGCTGGTTCTCAAAGAAATTAGCATTGATGGTGGCATCCCATATCGGCAATATCTGCACATGCCCGGTACCTTCCACACCATAAGTAGTTCCGGATGCAATGTTTACCGGCTGTGAAAATAAATTGCTCTGGGGCACACCATATTTTTCTGCCTGCGCCTCGGTAAGCGGTGTTGTAACTTTCTCTATCAGGTTTTGTGTATAGGCGTAGTATGCGCTGAGTATAAAATTGTCGCCCTTCTTGGTAGCCTTGCTGTAGCTGAATTCTATGTTATTAATAAACTCCGGTATAAGGCCGGGGTTTCCTGTATTTACGGTACCCGGATTAGATAGATCCACAAATGGAAGTAGCTGCATAAAGCCCGGGCGATTGGTGCGGCGGCTATAATTCAGGTAAATACTTTGCTGGTTTTCCAACTGGTAAGAAACAAATGCCGAAGGGAAGGGATCGGTGTGATAATAATGCAGAGAGGTATCGTGTGGTGTCTGCCCGTTACCGTCATAGATCGCATCTTCAACACGAAGTCCCACCTGGTAACTGAATTTGCCATACTGGTCATTCCAGTTCACGTAGGCAGCATGTATCTGTTGGGTGTAATTGTATACCGCCAGTAATGTAGGGTCAAATACGTCACCGGTATTATTTACATTAATTACAGGCTGGTCGCTGCTGGTGAACCAGTAAAACTGCGATTTAAAGCCAAGTCCCAGTTTACCGTTTTTGGTAAATAAAGGATCTGTATAATCAGCCCAAACGTTAAGTGTGTTATTGGTGCCTAAGCCAGGCGCATGCTGTACAAATGTAGCCGTATCAATTGTTGTGTAATCCTGTTTACGCTTAAAGGTAGTAGCAGCATATGTTGCATCTACGCTGAGCTCTTCATCTTTCTTTGCGAACTTATGTTTGTAATCGAGAGATGTAGACAAAGAAATGGGCTGGCCTGAGAAATTAGAATAACGGTCCTGCTGGAAGACCGGTGTGCCGGACTGTGTAGGATTACCGTATATGTTATAATTGGAAGTATCCTTAAATCCAAACTGCATTATGTTGATGTTCTCTGTAAGCGTAATGGAGTTATTCTTATCGGGGTCAAATGATGCGCCTATGGTATTGAATGCACCATCAAACAGGCGGGGCACATGCTCATAGGTATGGTATGATTGTAAAGCAGCGTGCCTTACAGTATCAGTACCTGTTATCTGGTAGCTAATGGTAGAATCTTTATCGGTGCGGTTTGTGGTAACATCGTTATAGGTATTGTTGATACGAAAACTGCTGTTCAGGAACACATTCCACTTTCCTTTACGTGCATTAAGGCCGAGGTTGCCATTGTACTTATTGTTGGTGCCTGCCCCTAATGTTACGTTACCGTTCAGGCCGAAACGGCCATCCTTTTTTGTAATGATGTTGATGATACCACTGGTGCCCTGTGCATCATATTTTGCCGACGGGTTGGTTATCACCTCTACACTTTCTATACTGCCTGCAGGAAGGCTCTGCAATGCTGAAGCTACATCGGTACCAAGCAGCGTAGAAGGTTTTCCATCAATCAGTATCGTAACATCGCTCTTGCCACGGAGACTTACATTACCATCGGCATCAACGGATACAGAGGGTACATTTTGCAGCACATCGGTAGCGCTGCCGCCTGCAGTTGTTGTATTCTTTTCTACGTTGAAAACTTTTTTGTCCACCTTCAGCTCCATTATCGGTTTTTCCCCGGTTATGGCCACTTCTTTAAGTGTAGTTTCTGTTTCAGCGAGTTTTACTTTCCCAAGTTTTACATCCGGTGCGTCAGCGGTCACCTGCACGCTAATGGTTTTAGTCAATACTCCTATGGACTCGATACGGAGACGAAAATTACCAATACCTGTACCCGTTATTTTAAATGAGCCGTCGTCTTTTGATAAGTCACCGTTTACAACAGATGAATCCGCACGCAGGAGTGTGACAGTGGCATAAGAAACGGGGGCATTTTTTGCATCCACCAATTTGCCGGAAATACTACCTATTTGTGGTTTTGGCTGCTGCCCATAAACCGGTAAGCATATTAAGGAAAGAACAAGAATAGTTAGCGCGTGTCTTATTAAGTACATAAAGTTAAAATGGCAACAAAATTGAAGGAAATAAGCGAGAAAAGCGCTTTTGGCAGAATAAAATATTGTTAATAGGGCAATGTCAAAAAACTATATTGGATAGGCCTGTAAATCATATGAGGATGATTCCGGTAAAGTGATATCCTGTTATCCCCCGTATTGAGGGATAACAGGGTATTGAATAAAGCATTGATCAACTGAAGAAATGCTGAGGAATGGATAACCACCTGCCATGCGACAAATGCCCGGTAAGTATAAAGTACAATAAACTGATAGGCCAGAATATCCAGTTAATGATAAGCCAGAGTATACTATGGTAATAATACCAGCTTACTATGGCTGTATATAAGCCTAATAGAAAATATACAATGGATTTGTTCCTGTTTCCCATAAGTGCGATTTAATAACTGTATGTAAAAATGCAACTTTTTCTTCATGTTCCTCGCATTTTCAAAAACCAGTTTGTACAAATAGGAAATAAAAATGCATATGACAATAGCGGTGATAATACTTAACGACTTAAGATTTTATATCTCTGCCGGAATATAAATATCAAACCTTGCGCCTTTGTTTAATTCACCTGTTGCGGTAATGATGCCGTAATGGTTCTCGACAATGCGTTTACAGATAGCCAGACCTATGCCTGTCCCTTTATATTCATCATACTCATGAAGCCGTTGAAACACTTCGAAAATGCGGTTACTATATTGAGGTGCAAATCCGATACCATTATCGGTAACAGAAAGGTGGCAATAATTTATCCCCGGGACAATGCCTTTAATATTCAGATCATTGCCGGGCGTTATTTCGCTTTTAATAATTATCTGTGATGGTCTCTCGGGGTCGGAAAATTTCAAAGCGTTGCTGATTAGATTAGAAAACAACTGGCGAAACTGGAAAGGAACGATATTCGCATGGCATAACCCTGTAACCTTTATTGTTGTCTTACTTTCTTTAAGCATTTCTTTGAAATCAGCAATTACCTCCTGCGCGATAACTGTCATGTTTGTTTTTTCAAATTGCTGTGCTTCACTATTTACCCGGGCATAACTGAGCAAATCTTCAATAAGCATTTGCATCCGTTTCGCAGTTTCCCGCATTCTCTGCAGATAATCTTTTCCGCTGCCTGATAAATTCGACTGTTCTTCTTCAAGCAGGCAAGCAACATAGTTTTTTATTTTGCGCAAAGGCTCCTGCAAGTCGTGGCTGGATATATAGGTGAAGGTTTCGAGTTCTTTATTACTTTTTTCCAGGGCCCTGTTCCGCGCCTCAAGTTCCTTGTTACTTTGTGCCAATTCAGCAGTTCTTTCGGCAATAATGCCTTCTAATTTTTTCTTCTCTTCCTTGCGGTTCTGGCTTTGCTCGGTAATATCGGTAAAAGCAAGGAGAATCAATTGTTCATGATGCACTTTTTGCAGGATACGGCGTGCGTTCAGCAATACTGTTCTTTTGCCGACATTGGGAAATGCATGGGTTATCTCATAGTCATAAAAATAGGTTTCCTTAGGGATGATGCTTTCCAGAAGATCCCGCAACGATGGGATATTCCATTGATGGTTGCCTAATTCGTACAAAAGCCGTCCTTCAGTATCCTGTTGCAGTACATTAAATTTTTTATAGAAAGCTTTATTGGCAGATTTCACCCAAAGGTCTTTATCCAGGACAAGCATGGGCTCATGCAGTGTGCTCACGATGGCTTCGGAATAATCATAAGCTTCTGCAAGTAGTTCATTACGTGTTTGCAACTCCTGGTTTGCAGTTATCAACTCTTCGTTGGCCGATTCGATCTCTTCTTTTGAGGTTTCGAGCTCTTCATTCATGCATTGAAATTCTTCATTGCCTGAGAGTATCTCCTCCTTCGCTGCCTGGAATATCTTATTCTCCTTTTCTTTTTCCTCGCTAACGGAAACGAGTTCCGCCCTTACCACCGCCAACTCTTCCCTGAGCTTTTTTATGCTGTTGTTTTTCTCGGCGGGCCCGGTACCATTTGCTGTAGTCCCCGCTTCAGAATTGTACTCATATTCCACATGCTCCTGTTCTGTAAAGACAACGAGATATAATGGTTCCTCAGTTTGAAGCGGTATAACATCTAAGGCAATATTGTGTAAAATTGTCCTGTCTTTTATTTCGATATCGGATTTATGAACTTCCTGCTTCGATTCAAATGCTTTATTAATAGCATCGAGCAATTCGAATGCGATCTCCGGCCTGGCCATGTTTAATATATTTAGCGTGGCTTTGCCTGTTGAGTGTTCGAGATACCTGGAAGTAGCACCTTTGAACTGCATGATCACCATAGCCTGGTTGATGACCACATATGCCGGTAGAAAACGGGAGAAAATGATAGTATTAATAGCTGCATCAGTTGTTACAGGATCAATTACTATTGTCTTTTTATACGCAGGGGCTTCTTTCTCTGCTATTGCCGGGCGCAGAACACGTGGCAACAGATCGGGCAATCTCCGTGCTGCTTCTTTTCTTGAGTATATTTTATGCTGCCTGTTTATCTGTGTGAAAAGTTGCGAAGAGCCTACGGTCTCCGACTTACCAAGCATAAGGCATCCTCTATCATTCAAAGCATAATGAAATGTGGAGAGCACTTTTTTATGCATGTCCGTATCCAGGTATATCAGCAGGTTACAGCAACTAATAAGATCTATGCGTGAAAAAGGAGGATTGCTGAGGATGTTGTGTGGCGCAAAGGAACACATATCCCTGACGGGTTTAGCCACCCTGTAATTCTCCCCCACTTTAGTAAAGAAGCGTTCCAGTCGTTTTGGTGAAACCGCCTGTACCTCACTCTTTGTATACAAGCCAGAGCGTGCCTTTTTTATGGCATGCTCACTTAGGTCTGTGGCGAATATCTGCACGTGCTTGCCGGGAAACCTTTTCCCGAGTATCTCGATAAGCAGCATGGCAATAGAGTATGCTTCTTCGCCTGTTGCACAGGCTACCACCCATATCCTCAGTGTTTCGTTCTGTGCTTTATCGCGGAGCAGTTTCGGGAATAAAGTAGTCTTAAAATACCTAAACGCTTCCGCATCCCTGAAAAAGTCAGTGAAGTTGATAAGCAGATCATTATAAAGCACCTCTATCTCACTGTTGTTGGTTTTAAGCAACTTCATGTATTCCTTAAATGTGCTGATCTTATAAAAAAACATTCGCCGAAGAATGCGCCTTTTTATAGTATTCATTTTATAGTGGCTAAAATCCACACCCACGCCTTCATGCAATATGCGAAGAATAGTTTTCAGGTCAGGGTCGTTGTCATCAATAGTAATTTCACGTCCGGCCTTCGCGTCTTTTATTCTTTTAGAAGCATGTTTACTGATACGGTCGAGCTCAAGAGCAATTTCTTTGGGAGGTAAGATAAAATCGGCAACACCTTCGCTGATCGCAGATTCCGGCATGCTGTTGTATTTTGCCGAGTTGTCTTGCGCGAATGTAATACCGCCCTCATGTTTGATGGCTTTTAACCCCATTGTACCATCGGAAGCATTACCGGAAAGAACGACACCAATGGCGCCTTCTTTATGCGTCTCTGCAAGTGAGGAAAAGAGAAGATCAATAGACATTGCCGGACCATTCTTCGATCGCGGAACTAATTTTATATGCCCGTCTGTAACCTCAATGCCTTTATTATATGGGATCACATATACATTGTCCGGTACTATACGTTCCATATCCTCTATTTCCTGCACCACCATTTTTGTTGACTTGGCAAGGAGCGAAACAAGAATGCTTTTATGATCGGGACTGAGGTGTTGAATAAAAATATAGGCCATGCCTGTATCTGGGGGTAGATATTTTAGCAGCTCCGTCACTGCTTCAAGACCACCCGAGGATGCCCCAATAGCGACTATAGAGAAAGGATTTCCCTTTACAGCCAAAAGATCTTTTGCCCGTCCGGATCTGACAGTAGTTTTTTTCCCGGTGACAGGCTTTGTTTTTGGCATAGTTAGTTATTTTATAATTAAGCTTCCTGTAACCTGAGCATGAATTTATCTCTTGGTGGCTGGTTTGGGTTTTGAGCCAGCAGTTGCAGTACCATATCGATACATTGTTTTAGTTCGGCAAAATCGCATTTGTGCAGGTAATAGTGTGCCCCGTTCAGATAAAGCAAGTTTGCAAAATCATCACCAAGCGAGGTGGAGCATAGCACCACAGGGATGCCTTTAAGGCGCTTATCGGCTTTTATTTCGATAAGGCATTCCGAACCATTCTTGCGTGGCATGTTATTGTCCAGGAAAAGTACATCAGGAAGGTTGGCGACATTTTTATACAAATAGTCCATCAGCCTTTCGCCATCAGGAACAGTGTTAAAATTGGTATCAATGGGCAATTCTTTAAGTGCTTTTTCAAAAAAATACCGGTCGTCCCTGTCATCATCCGCAAGGAGGATGTTAATTGGCACATTTTTCCTGAACTCTATCATACCCAAATAATTAAACCCCTTGCAGAAGCAATAGCAAAGAGATGATCAAAATAAAAAAGCGTGAGATATGCGCGAGATCCTCAACAACGGGGAGCAGGGATATGAGACTTAGTGAAGTTACGCTTTATTATCGGGGTTACCCTTATATATAACAATATTTATACAATACAGGTATAAATATGCCTGATATTCAGTAACATTTTGAAAAAAACCGTTGTGCTAATGGAATTAGTTGTACATTTCATTTTATTTATTTTTAATTTCAATCAAAATGGCAACAGGAACAGTTAAGTTTTTCAATGGTACTAAAGGGTTTGGGTTCATTACACCGGATGATGGTGGTAAGGATCTTTTTGTTCATGTTTCAGGTCTTAAGGATGAGATCCGCGAAGGTGATAAAGTTAGTTTCGATGTAGAAAACAGCCCAAAAGGCTTGAATGCAGTCAACGTCAAAGTAAATTAATTTACCCCCCAATTTTTAGTTTAGCTAAAGCCATCGAAATGATGGCTTTAGCTTGCTATTTTCCAGCCCTCCCGTTTCATCACACCCTTCCTCCCCGGAAATCGGCCCGTATTATTACCGGCATATTTTACTATTAGTATAATAATACTATAGGCTCTTCAGAGTATAATGGCAACCTTTATGGTATGAGATCCCTGCGTGCCTTATTATCTGTACTGGTAATCTTGTGTTGCAACGTGGCCGGTCATGCGCAATCTTTTAATGTGCTTGTGGACACCATACATGTTACGGAAGGGCCTTTCGATAGACTATACACTGATAGTGTTGCTACCGGGCAAGGGCCTGTTGTATTTTCATGGGAAGTCAGGGACTGTAATTTCCCGGCAGACTGGATAGACGGTGCACCTGTTTCGGCCTTGTGTGATAACAGCTACTGCCGGAATTTATCGGGGCTGTGGCCGTCGGGCAGCAGGGATAGTACTTTTCAATATCCGGCATACGATACAGGGATACTTACGCTTGCGCTAGGACTTACTACAAACAGTACACCCGGCTGCTATTACATAACGGTGCGCCTACGGGATGTGATGTCTTACTCAAGCAATGTAACAGAAACATGGATGGTTTGTTTTAATGCCACAGAGGGCATAACGAAAAACGAGCAGGCCAACATCTCACTTTATCCAAACCCGGTAACAGATGAACTGAACATAAGGAGCGCAAACGCCAGTGACGTAACAATATACAACTTAACGGGAGAACGACTAAAAACTGCCGGGTGTATAAACGGGACCGCAACTATTATGCTAAACGATCTTCCTCCGGGAATGTATGTGGCCCGAATAACAGACACGGATGGCACAACAACAGCCATCCGGAAGTTCGTTAAAGAGTAGTGTGGTATTTATCTACAAAAAATCGCCTCTAAATTTGTTACTGCTTGTAAGATGCAGGGCTTAATGCTGCAGGGTGAACGATAATAAATTCAAGTCAATAATTGATAAACATCCAGCAATTGCAGAAATAGCACTGTTAAAAGCTACGCCTGAGTCTCCTCTTGCAGATTTAAAAGCGTGCTCAAAAACAAATATAGTTGACTTTGCAAGCTGCATACATAAATTTGCAATTGCAATCGGCATTTCTGTTGCAGGTATCAATTCTTGTAATGCCTTTTCAGCTAACTGGACATGTTTAAGCGGGTCACGTTCATTGTTGCGAGCTTCCCGGGATTTAACTACTCTATCGAATTGATCTGAATCTGCCTGGAACAACCTCTGTAGCTCAGGATATATATTCTTTTCAATTGTTGCATCAATTTCTAACAGTTCAGGAAGGAATTCGGCATAATATTTTCTTCTCTTTTCTT
>CAIJNJ010000464.1 GCA_903821975.1 uncultured Bacteroidota bacterium | reverse complement strand
ATAGATAAAGCGGTAACCGGCTATAAAGAGATCAACCTGCGCGGAATGAAGCTTACAAAACCCGGGGGCTTCCTTGTAACAGCTTCGTGTACCAACCTGGTACCGCCGGAAATGTTTTTACAGACCGTTGCCGCTGCCGCCAAAGATGCTAAGCGTACCCTTCGGCAGGTAGAGTGGCGCACACAGGCTTCAGATCATCCTATACTCTGGAATGTACCTTCTACACAATACCTCAAATTTCTTATCGTTCAGGTGATGTAACACCAAACCAGTAAAGGGCTTCAATTCGAATATATTTTCTGATTTGAGTGGCGTGTTATCGTCCTGTTGCACTTGTGGGTAAACTCCCCCTTGCCGCGTGGGTTCTGTGCGGGTGCGAAGGGGGCTGGGGGGATGTTTTGGATAAACATTGAAAGTGTAATAATCAATCAGATCCCGCACAAAGAAAAGAGCCATCCCGATACGGGATGGCTCTTTTTATAGAATACTGTTATATTAAAGCTGATCGTAGATCGGCGCATCGGCATTACGGTAAACACCATAATATTGATAGGTCTTCCTGCGATATCCCTTCTTCAGGTACACATCTGTATCAATATCTTCAGGTATTGTGATCCACGAATTGCGCTTAGTGATAAGCCAGCGGTAAACACATACTGTGTTTGCGCCACGGCGGGTCAACGCATAAAACTGGAGATGTTTTTGTGTATAACCCCTCTTCAGCATATTGTCATCAGTGAATTCATCTTCGCAAAGGCTTATGTGCGCCCTTGTTACCGGGTTTGACCAGCCATTTACAGCAACACGGTTTGGACCCGGTGTGCGGTATGCCCAGAACAAAAGTGTTTTATCGGTCCAGCCCCAGTTAATTAATTGTCCGTCCTGGTATTCGCCGTCAGCAACTGTTACGTATTGTCCGTCCTGTGGAATGTACCAGCGAAAAACACGCACGAGGTCGTCTTGTGCAAAGGTTTTGGTGGTAAATAAAATCGCTGCCAATACAGTTGTAACTAGGATGATGGTTCTTTTCATGTTTGGTCTCTTTTTCAAAATTGCATCCAAAATACATAAAAATTTCATTGCCCTGCAAATTATTAGGCCAATTTTTTTTTATTTCTATGTTCAAAGACCAGCAGATAATCCACAAATGTGGCTATTACAGCGGCTCTTGGGCATTCTCGCCTGTTCTTTTAAGAATAAAAAAATGTTTTCTTTAAGTACCGGATCATGCAATCGTCTTATAAAAGTAAGCAAAGTTGCTTAATATCTGCCTATATCGGGTTCCACCATTTAGAGACCCATCGATCCTTCTGAATATATAACCCGCCTGTTTGCAATGGCCTGTTAGTATGTTTTAATGAAATATACGTATTGCCGAGGCCTGCCTTTATGATTTAGGCTTTTATTCTTGTTCAAATGCTGTGTTTGGCGTAGTTTTGACCCCCCTTTGTGTCTTTATGTCAGGCAAAAAAATATTGCATGGCTTTTGATAGATAATAAGGGTGCCTTATTATGCCCCGGTATATAGGTTTTCAGTAAAAGCGGGGACAACAATACATTGATTTATATATTTAATAAAGTATTCAAATGATAGGTATTCTTTCTAAATTATTTGGTGGCAGCAAGTCTGATAAAGACGTAAAGAAAATTCAGCCGGTTGTAGCTGAAATAAACCGCGTCTACAGTCAGCTGCAGTCATTATCAAATGATGAGCTGCGCAGCAAGACCCTCGAATTCCGCGCTCGCATACAGGCTCACTTAACGGACATTGACAAAGAGATCGCTGATAAAAAAGCAGAGGCGGAAGTAGGCGCTGTTGATGATATCCAGTCGCGCGAGACTATATATAACGAGGTAGACAAGCTGGTGAAGAAAAGGGACGAGCTTATCGAAGAGGTATTGCGCTCTATTCTTCCTGAAGCGTTTGCCGTTGTGAAAGAGACTGCCCGCAGGTTCAAGGAGAATGAAGAACTTGTATCAACAGCTACTGACCTTGACAGGCAACTGGCTACCGAAAAAGAGAACATCCGCATAGAGGGTGATAAGTCTGTTTATAAAAACACATGGAATGCTGCCGGCATCAAGGTGACCTGGAACATGCTGCACTACGATGTGCAGTTGATAGGTGGTATTGTGTTGCACGATGGTAAGATAGCCGAAATGGCTACGGGTGAAGGTAAGACGCTTGTGTCTACACTGCCCGCATACCTCAATGCGCTTGCAGGCGAAGGCGTGCATATCGTAACCGTGAACGACTACCTCGCCCGCCGTGACCAGGAGTGGAACGGCCCGTTGTTCGAATGGCTGGGTCTTACTACCGATTGTATCGATAAGCATGAGCCCAATTCTTTCGAGCGCCGCCAGGCATACCTTGCGGATATCACTTACGGTACCAACAACGAATTTGGCTTCGACTACCTGCGCGATAACATGGTGCACCACCCTGATGAAATGGTGCAGCGCAAACACCACTTTGCAATGGTGGATGAGGTGGATAGTGTACTGATAGACGATGCGCGTACCCCGCTCATTATCTCCGGCCCTATACCCAAGGGTGATGAGCAACAGTTCCACATTTTAAAGCCACGTATAGAAAGGCTGCTGGAAGCACAAAGAAAAGTGGTGAACAGCAGCATCACCGAAGCAAAGAAACTGATCGCGGAAGGAAAGGCCGATAAAGATGCCGGCGGCCTTCATTTATACCGCGCATACAGGGGCTTGCCTAAGAACAGCGCCCTGATCAAATTCCTGAGCGAAGAGGGCAACAAACAAATACTCCAGAAATCAGAGAACTATTATATAGGCGAGCAGAACCGTAACATGCCAAAGGTAGACGCGGAATTGTTTTTTGCCATTGATGAAAAGAACAACAGCGTAGACCTTACCGAAAAAGGCATCGCGCTGATCACAGGTGCAGGCGAGGATACAAACTTCTTTATTCTTCCTGATATCGGCAGCGAACTTGCCGAGATAGAAAAACTCGGTGTATCTCCTGAAGAAAAAGTGCAGCGCAAGGATGCCATGCTCCAAGACTACGCGATCAAGGCCGACCGTATCCATTCCGTGCAGCAACTGCTGAAAGCATATACACTCTTTGATAAGGACGTGGAATATGTGGTGATGGAAGGCAAGGTGAAGATAGTGGATGAGCAGACCGGCCGTATACTCGATGGCCGCCGTTATAGCGATGGATTGCACCAGGCCATTGAAGCCAAAGAAAATGTGCAGGTAGAAGCAGCAACGCAAACGTTCGCTACTGTTACGCTGCAGAACTATTTCCGTATGTTCCACAAGCTGTGCGGTATGACCGGTACAGCGGAAACGGAAGCAGGCGAGTTCTGGCAGATATACAAACTGGACGTATCAACCATACCTACCAACCTGCCCGTAACACGTAAAGACCAGCAGGACCTCGTATACAAAACCAAGCGCGAAAAATATAAAGCGGTAATAGATGAGATCGAAGCATTGCGCGGTGTAGGCCGCCCGGTGCTGGTAGGTACCACATCTGTAGAAGTATCTGAATTGCTGAGCCGTATGCTGCAGCAAAAGAAGATACCGCACAACGTACTTAACGCCAAACAGCACGCGCGTGAGGCCCAGATAGTATCTGAGGCGGGCTTGCCGGGTAATATCACCATTGCCACCAACATGGCCGGCCGTGGTACCGACATCAAGCTGGGTGCGGGTGTGAAGGAAGCGGGTGGCCTTGCCATCATAGGTACGGAGCGCCATGAAAGCCGCCGTGTAGACCGCCAGTTGCGTGGCCGTGCGGGCCGCCAGGGAGATCCGGGTTCTTCACAGTTCTTCGTATCTCTTGAAGACGACCTGATGCGCCTGTTCGGTTCTGAGCGTATCGCTTCGCTGATGGATAAGATGGGCCATAAAGACGGCGAGGTGCTGCAGCACGGCATGATATCAAAATCCATTGAGCGTGCACAACGCAAGGTGGAAGAGAACAACTTCGGCATGCGTAAGAACCTGCTGGAGTATGATGATGTGATGAACGCGCAGCGCGATGTTATCTACAAGCGCCGCCGCCATGCCTTGTTTGGCGAGCGCCTTTCCATAGACCTTGATAACGCCATCTATGCGGTATGCGTGGGCCTTGGCGAGCAATATGCAGAGAACAAAGACTTCGAAGCATTCAAGGTAGAGGTGATGAAACACCTGGTGATGGAAACCGAAATGACGCCCGAAAGCATAGCTAATGCAGATGCCAACAGCATAGGTGACCAGCTATACCACCAGGT
>CAIJNJ010000463.1 GCA_903821975.1 uncultured Bacteroidota bacterium | reverse complement strand
GCTCATGGCTTGGCATTGGCAGCTTTCGTTTTCAGCCAGGGGAAGTGGCGAAGATATTTACCGCGATGGCTCTTGCAAAATTCCTTTCGCTTCCGGAAACAAATTTTAAAACGCTCAAAGACAGGCTTATCGCCGTAGCCATAGCACTAACGCCCGCATTGTTCATTATCCTGCAAAAGGAAACGGGGCTTGCACTTGTTTATTTCTGTTTCTTTCTTGTCATGTATCGCGAGGGGCTGCCTAATGCGGTATTAGTTGTCGGGTTCTCCGTTATCGCATTAGTGCTGGCTACGTTACTGATTGACCGGAAAGTGTTGTTCATTATTCTTACGGTGGGTATAGGGCTTGTGGCATGGATGATGCGCTACTCGCTGAGACGAAGATGGGAGCCGCGGATATTTCTTATCGGCATATGGCTGGTCTGTATCTTGTTCTCACAGGTTGCTGTGCCATTTGCTTTCAAGCATGTACTGCAAAGACACCAGATAGACCGTATATTTTCTACCATTGGTAAAGAGGTGCCTGATGAGTACGATAAAACCCTTGTAGCCGGTGAGGAGAAGAAAGGCAACAGTTCGGAGTACAATGTGCTGCAATCGAAGATAGCGATAGGTTCTGGTGGATTCTGGGGTAAAGGTTTTTTAAATGGTACGTCCACTAAAAACCAATTTGTGCCGGAGCAGAATACGGATTTTATCTTCTGCGCCATCGGGGAGCAGTTTGGGTTCATAGGCAGTGCTATACTTATAGGGTTGTATATATCGCTCATGCTGCGCATCATCTTTATTGCCGAGCGGCAACGGTCGGTGTTTACCAGGGTATATGCGTATTGTGTGGCATCCATATTGTTCTTTCACTTTGCGGTGAATATATCTATGACGGTGGGCCTTGCACCGGTGATCGGTATTACGCTGCCGTTCCTCAGTTATGGCGGCTCGTCGCTTATGTCATTCAGTATACTCATTTTTATTCTGGTGCGGCTGGATGCAGACAGGCAGGCGATGATACGGTAGCCCCTCCAGCCTCCCCAAAGGGGAGGAGTATCTGCATGTTACTTGCGTTCAATATGCTGTCTGCGAGGCAGGTTAGGGGGTTGGGGGTTTTAGATTTATCTTTGCATTATGGCTGCAATTTATCCGTTGTCTGAGGGGGTGTTTACTGTGGGGCATGAGAAGAAATTCATTCCTTTTAATGTGCAAACAGACGAACTGAACGACCGTTCTACCGGTTCGTTGCTGGTAGAAGTGCAGCCCTTCCTGGTGGTGACGGACAAGGATGTGATCGTTTTTGATACGGGGCTGGGGTTTAAAAACACAGATGGCGTATTGCAGATACATGATAACCTGCGGCAGCATCGATATGAGCCTGCCGCAGTAACCAAAGTGCTGATGTCGCACTTGCACAAGGACCACGCGGGCTGCCTTACGTTCAAAGACGATAACGGACTGGTAAAAACCACCTTCCCGAATGCTGATTATTATATATACCGGCCGGAAGCTGACTTTGCGCTAAAGACAGGTTACCCTTCATACCATCCTGAAGAAATAGAACCCCTGCTGGCTACGCAGCAGGTGAAATGGCTGGATGGCGAAAAAGGAACAATAGATGGTTACATACATTTCACACATTCAGGCGGGCACTGTCCGCAGCATATTGTGTACCTGGTGGATGATGGCCAGGATAAGGTATTCTATGGCGGTGATGAGGCGCCGCAGCTAAAGCAACTGAAGATGAAGTACATAGCCAAGTATGACTTTGACGGCAAAAAAGCCATGGCCCTGCGCCATGAATATGCGGAACAGGGCAGGAGAGAAGGGTGGAAGTTCATGTTCTACCACGATGTGAAGTGCCCGGTGACAGCATTATAATCGCAGCTACTTTTTCTTCTTTTTACTTGCTTTAGCTTTTGCATTAAACTCAAGGCAGAGACTGATCCAATAGTCGAGATCCTTTTTCTTTTTCATCCCTTCTTCACTTACGTAAACATAACCTTTCATAGGCCTGCCGGAAAAATCCATAGGACGACAACCGGGTTTTTCAAGAACAATGTCTTCCAGGTCAGGATCAATGCGGCACATCATGTCGTCTTTCACCACTCCTACACACATTTTACCGTTCACCATAAAGCATACGCCGCCAAACATATACTTCTCCTCTGCGTTAGGAACATCCGTGAGGGCCTCACGGATACGGTCTGCTAATTTTTCATTGAAGGCCATAAACTGATTTTAAATAAAATGATCATTTACTCCCAAACAGTACAATACAGTAATACCCCAAAGACTTAGACGCGATAAAAAGAGCAGCGCCAAGGGTTAGCATCATGCCTTCTATGGGGAATAGTTTTGTAAATGTTTTAATGACCAATAGCGCGATGGAAGTAAGCACGATCAGTACCAGCACAAATACCATGGCCAGGAACCCCAGCATAATGAGCACGGAAAAGAAAGCAAGTGATGACCAGATGACATAGGAAACTGACATGGGCTCATCATGCACGGTCCAGTGGTAGTTATTGGCGATGAGGGTGGTGTCCCACAGAATGAGTCCGGTGATAAGTATAAGTATCTTGTACTTCAACTTAATTTCAGGGGATAGCCAGTCCACGAGCTTGGAAATGGCCATAAAGATATTGAGCGAGCGTAGCCGTGTCTCTAATTTTGCTATCCTGTGTTTACCGTACAGATCTACGGTAACAAAGAAGAATGCCATCATTTCCAAAATGATAGAACCTTGTTCGAAATGTTCTTTTGTCATTTATAATGAGTGTTTTATGGAATTATAAAAATATGAAATCGTAATTAATATCCTATTTTTAGAAAACATATGATTTTGAGTCTACTCGCTGATTATCAGCTTGAAACATGAAAATGATTACCTTTGCCGACTTTAATACTAACCGATAGATGATATTGCCTGTAGTAGCGTATGGCAGCCCCATATTGCGTAAAGTTTGTGATGATATAACGCCTGATTACCCCGAGCTGAAAAAGCTGCTTGCGGATATGTGGGAGACATTGTATAACAGTAACGGGGTAGGCCTTGCGGCGCCACAGATAAACAAGCCGATACGCCTGTTCATAGTAGATACCATACAGGTGGTAGAGGATTTCAACGAAGAAGACAAAAGAAAGTACCCTAACGAAAAAGCGATAAAGCAAGTATTCATCAACGCGAAGAAGATAGAAGAGACCGGCACCGTGTGGCCTTATAATGAAGGCTGCCTGAGCATACCCAAGGTAAGAGAAGACATACAGCGTACCAGCAATGTGCGCATCAGCTATATGGACGAGCATTTTGTGCAGCATGAGCATGAGTTTCATGGTATCACCGCCCGTGTTATACAACACGAATATGACCATATAGAAGGCAAGCTATTCATAGACTACCTTACCCAGCTTAAGAAAAGGCTCATCAAGAAGAAGCTGGATGACATCAGTGCAGGGAAAGTGAAGACTGATTATAAGATGTTATTCCCGAAGTGAGACCGGGGAGCAGATAGCAGGAGCAGTTGGCAGAATGGCGTTTACTTTCTATTTTTACCAATAGTTACTTTTTTGAATTTTACTTTTGGAATAACTATTGTCTACAGCCACTATATATAATGAAGAAGAACTGGTCTTGTTGCTGAAGCAGCAGAGCAGGGAAGGCTTCAATTACCTTTACCGCCAGTATGGCGCGGTGCTGTATGGCGTTATCAATAAGGTGGTTTATGACGAGCAAACCGCCCAGGATGTGCTGCAGGATGTGTTTGTGAAAATATGGAATAACATAGACCAGTATAACCCTCAGAAGGGCCGCCTGTATACCTGGATGATAAATATAGCCCGCAATGCCAGCATAGATAAGCTGCGCTCGAAGGGTGAAATAATGAAAGGAAAAATCCGGACGGGCGATGATATCGTAAATAATGTGCAGGGTATGAAGTCGGAGCAGGCAACGGATACGATAGGGCTGCAAAAGATGGTGGCAGGCTTAAAGCCGGAGTATGAAACGATCATAACACTGGCTTACTTCAAAGGTTATACTTTAGACGAAATCTCAAAAACATTGGAAATACCCCTCGGAACGGTTAAAACCCGTATGAGGAGTGCTATAAAACAACTAAGGGAAATTTTTAACAATTAGGTGAACACACGGGAATACATAGAATCGGGCATACTGGAAGCTTATGCACTTGGGGCGCTTTCTCAACAGGAAGCTGCGCAGGTAGCGGCTGACGTAGCTATGTATCCTGAACTGAGAACAGAACTGGATGCCATAGAAAATGCCATGCAGGCATTTACGGCTACGTTTGCTAAAGAACTTCCCACCGGGCTGGATAATAAAATCTGGGGTGCGCTTTCGTATGCTTCTGCAAATAAGGGAGATGTGAAAAGTGAGCCAAAAGTAATTCCATTCACACCTGAGTATCGGAAACCGGTAAGGTGGCAATATGCAGCGCTATGGATAGGGCTGGTAGGCAGCATTGCTACTAATGTTATTTTATGGAACCGGAACAGCAGTGATGATGCTGAAAAAACGGCGTTGAATTACCGGATGGATAAACTGCAAAGCGAGCAAAAACAACTTGCTGACCTGGTAAGTAACTACGAGAAAAACAAGGTGATGATGGCGGATACCGGTATGCAGACGATAGTGATGCACACTATGCAGCCGGGGCACCCGATGGCCGCAACGCTTTACTGGAGCAAAGCCAAAAGTGAAGCCTATGTAAATGTAGACGGCCTGCCGCAACCGCCCAAGGGTATGCAATACCAGTTATGGGTAATGCAGGATGGCAAGCCTGTGGATATGGGTGTACTCCCCAACAATATGGCCAGCACACCGGCAATGCAGAAAGTAAATATGTCTGTAACCTCAGGGCAGGCATTTGCGATATCCCTCGAAAAAGAAGGTGGCAGCCCTACACCTACCATGCAGCAAATCTATGTAATGGGGAAAGTTTAATTAATTTGAGAATTCGGCAATTGAAAATGCTTGTGTTGTCAATTTTGGCAATTCGACGATTCCGACAATGTGCTTGTGTTCTGTTTTCAGGTCTTGAGATCGCTTTCCCGAAGAATCGGGGGGCGGTGCCTCACGAAGGGATAATTTTTTTTCTACAAATTAAAAGCCCGCCTGTGGTGCAGGCGGGCTTTATCCATTCTGTCTATCGATCACTAGTCTTTCATAAACTTGTCCCTTGCTATTTGTCCGTTGTTCATCACTTCGTAGAAATACATGCCGGCTGGTAACTGGCCCACCTGGAAGGTGATCACTGACGGAGCCTCGTTATAGCTCCTGCTATCAATTATCCTGCCCATCATATCGTATATTTTGGTTTCGGTCTTGCCTGTAGCCTTATATTCGAAACGCAGGTTCAGTACGTCATTAGCAGGGTTAGGATAAGCAGTGATGCTGCTATTTACCACTTCTATGCCTTTAACACCAAGTAGTGGCTGTGATTTAAGCTGCAGGTTGTCGAGGTTAAGCACAGAGCCGGGTGTTGTTACATTCCAACTGCCAGACTGTATATCTATCCTTAAAGTATCAGGGGTACCTGATGCTGCCTGGAAAGGCATTTCGAAGTAGGTCCAGGTAGAAGCTGCAAAGAAATTGTAATTGTTGCCGCCGATAAAACTTCCTGCTGAACTTAGTGATGTGCTGATGCGGCCGGTGTCTGCGCCTACAGGTGCATACATATAATAACCGGTAAGGGTATCGGATGTGCGTGTATAGGGTAAACCGCCTACAGGCCCAGAGTTTGAACTCATACTACCTGTTGTTACTTCTCCGCATTCAACGAATGAATTACCGCTGCCACCGGCTCCGGGCATAGTAGTTAGTTGCAATGAATAGCTACCGCCATAATGCGTGGATGATTTTGAAACACCGCTGCCGCCATTGCCATGAATGCCGACAGACCAATTTGTTGGCAAATCCATAGTTTGTGCCACAAAGTTGTCGAAGCTGCCACCGACAATTGGTTGTGTAATGCCTGTGCCTGCAAATTCAAGCTGGTCAAGTTCAAGCCAGCTGCCGGACTGGAGGCCGGCGCCATTCAGGTTGCTGGAAGTAATTCCTATAATAACACTATCCGGCGCTACTGGTATACTGTTGAGCGGGAAGCTGAAAGCGGTGAATGTGGATATATCGCCGGATACATTACGGAATGTAAATACGGTTGAGGATATAACCACACCTGCTTTTTTAAATTCAAAGATCATTAATGCAGAATCATTGCTTACCATGTGGTACCTGTAATAACCGGTAACAGAGGTAGGCTGCTGTGAATAAGGTACACCACCGGTACCGTTTTTCGGGTCACCTGTGGTATTAATGATGTATGCCTGCAGGGTGTCCGTACCTACTATGGCTGTCTGAATGTGAACGGCCTGGCCACTGAAACCGGCTACTGACCATACGGTAAGGCTGTCTTCCTTTGCGATAGATTCTATGTTGGAAGTATACCAGCTTGAGTCAGGCGTAGTATATGGGCGCGAGGTCCAACTTTCGAAATTGCCATTCGGGCAATCCTGTGCTTTGGCACCTAGTGCCATCATTGCGGGTAAAATAACGAGTAATGCTTTTTTCATAAAAAATGTTTTTTGCGTTTTTATTTTACACAAAAGTAGATGTGCCAATAGCCGCAAATGGTGACGCGCATCACTGCTTATGATGATTGTGGTCAGGAATGGTGGGGAATTTGTCAATTCGACAATTCGGCAATTTAGACAATGCTTGTGTGTTGTTAATTCGACGATTTTGCAATTAGACAATGCTTGTGTGTTGCATCGTATTTCTTGAGATCGCTTCGTACCTCGCGATGACGCTCTTTTTATTGAGTGTGATACTAATAATTCACGTAATCTCCTATCTATTAAGCAGAGGCAACTCATTCAGCAGTCATGGTTCGGCGGCTCACCATGACAGTATTCCAATTTTGCATTAAGATATTCTAATAGAATCAGTTTTTCATCACCGGTAGGATGATGCTGGATGGGTGGTCTTTGGAGCAGAAGATCTTTATGTCGCAGGGAATAAAGTCGTTCTTGCTACAGGTATATACGTCTACAAATTGTTGCGGGTTGCGGTCGACTATGGGGAACCAGGTGCTTTGTACCTGCACCATGATGCGATGACCTTTTTTAAATACATGCGCCACATCGGGCAAGGTGTACTTTACTTCGGTTACTTCGCCGGGGGTAAATGCCTCGGGATGCTCGAAGCTATTGCGATAACGGCCACGCATCACCTCGCCGCGCACCAGCATCTGGTAGCCGCCCATAGGGTAGTTAGTACCGTTTCCTACTTCGGTGGTATATGTGAAATTATCAGGAAATACATCTATGAGCTTTACCACAAAATCGGCATCGGTGGTGGAAAGGGACGTAAACAGGTCGGCAACGAGCGGGCCGGCGAGGGTCACATCTTCGGAAAGGCTGTCGGTTTTAAATACTAACACATCGGGGCGGCGGGCGGCAAAGCGCTGGTCGTCGTCCATATATTCGCGGGTGCGGGCCATATGTATGCCATCGGCATAAGGTACGGGTTTTGCAGGATCGCTAGTGTATTTATTATATATGTCTACGCCGGCAGTGGGGGAGGCCAGCCAGGTAAGGGTACCATTGGCATGCAGGTACATGGTCTTATCTTCCCTGCCTGATGGCGGCCATTTCTCGAAAGTGCGCCATTCATTGGCCCCGCTAAAGAATATAGTAGCATATTTAATTTTGTCTATATCACCACGACCGAGGAGGTAGTAATCGAAAAACGGTTTCTCAATATTGGTATGGTACCATTCGGATGTTTTGGAGCCGAAGCGGACATTGCCAAGAAACTCCCCGGTGCCACGAGACCACCCGCCATGACTCCATGGACCCATTACGATCTTATTGCTGTTATGCGACTTCTCGTCGATGGCTTTGTAGAGGTTCCAGGCACCGAAGCAGTCTTCGGCATCGAACAAACCACCGACCACAAGGGTGGCCGTACCCTCGGGAATATGCTGCACAAAGTTGCGGGCATTGCGCTCTTTCCAGAAGTAATCGTAGTTGGGGTGGCTGTAGAGTTGTTTCCAGAATTTGATGCTGTCGCCCATAAGATTGGCAAGGTCTTTCAGGCTGCCTGTTTCTAAATAGAATTTGTAGTTATCCTTTGTATAGTATTGAAAACCAGTTGCATTTTTAGTAGTCGGTTCAGGGCGTGGTTTACCGAAGGAGCTATAAAAATTGAAGCCGTCCATTTCCATAAAAGCACCGTTATGGTGGAAATCATCGCCCTGGAACCAGTCGGTAACAGGTGCCTGCGGGCTCACGGCCTTGAGGGCGGGGTGGCCGGAAAGGGCAGCCATGGTGGCATAGAAACCGGGGTAGGAAATACCAAAAGCGCCTACACTTCCATTAACATTACTCACATTTTTTATGAGCCAGTCTATGGCGTCGTAGGTATCGGTGCTTTCGTCGGTGGCATCTTTGTGCTTTTCTCCCTGGTATGGGCGCACGTCCATAAATTCGCCCTCGCTCATATACTTGCCCCTCACATCCTGGAGTACTATAATATAATTGTCCTTGAAGTAGGCCATGTATGGTGTATTCCAAAATGCTTTAAAGGCAGCCGGGCCGTAGGGAGCTATGGAATACGGGGTGCGGTTGAGCAAGATCGGGTGGTTTACCTCCTTGCTGATGGGCTCATATATGGCAGTAAAAAGTTTAATACCATCGCGCATGGGGATAGAAACTTCTCGCTTGGTGTAATTGGTTGCCAGCCACACGGAGTCGGAATAGGGATCCTGTGCTGAAGAAAAGAGGGGCAGTAGCAGGAGGCAGATGGCAGATAAAAGACGGTATCGTGGGGTGATATTTTTCATGGTGGTTATTTGTATATGTGTGCGTGATTTTGGGCTAAAATTTAGTTACATTTAACATCAAATATTTATTATAAATCATTAATAATCAGGTGATTAAATTATAAATAATGAATAAAAATTGGTGAAAAACAGGTAAAATGAAATGAATTTGGTTAAAAATCTTATTTTATTGCTGTAAATGAATAAAATTAAATGTTGATAATCAATGTTTTATATAAAAATATAATTTATTGTGATTTTGATAAATTTCACGCAAAGAGCGCGAAGGGGAAAACGCAAAGGTCGCTAAG
>CAIJNJ010000462.1 GCA_903821975.1 uncultured Bacteroidota bacterium | reverse complement strand
TGATTCTATGATGAATAAGCGATTGTTCTCATTCTCAAATTCTATCTGGTAAATGGTACCACGTGGCACTACCACATAATCTCCATAGCCAAAAGGTATTTGCCCGTATTGCGTTTTCAGTGTTCCCTTTCCTTCGTGGATAAAGAGCACTTCGTCTGTATCTGCATTTTTGTAAAATACATTCTCTGTTAGCCCTTTTGTGGGGGCCGCGAGCGTGAGTTGCACGTCGTTATTGAATAATACCGTCTTCCTGCTTTTCAGATAATCAGCATCAGGAGCTACTTTAAAGCCCTTGAAACTCCTGTGTTTCAATATGTTAGGCGTAGCTGCAACGGGAGCTACATTAATGGGCTCCTCGGTTTTGATTATCTGCGTAGGGGGGTGGGTATGGTATAACAAAGAAGAATTGGAAGAAAAACCTTCTGTGCTGAAAAGCTGCTCGGAATATAGAGCACCATCTGGTTTGCGGAACTGTGTATGCCGTTTTGGTGGTATTTTCCCTAATGAATGATAATGAGGCATCGGGTGATTATTTATTCAAAATTACAATTTTTTGGGTTCTTTATTTACAATGTAAATCCAACGCGATGTTAGGCGTAGTCATTATATGGCAAAAAAGCCTTAAATTTGGAGTAATTTATTAAAGAACTATGTTGCGAAGCGTTATAACACCGGACCAGCGAAAGGTATCGATAGAATTACCACAGAACTTTGTAGGTAAGCAAGTTGAGGTTATTGCCTTTACTTTAGAAGATGCTGTTACAGAATCCTTAGTAGCGGATAAGACGCTTACTCATTTTGCAAGCGAAAAAAGTTTGGAAAAAGATTGGTTAACTACTGACGAAGACATTGCATGGAAAGATTTGTAAAAGGAGATGTTGTAGTAATTCCCTTCCCTTTTTCTGATTTATCCGGCTCTAAGCGGCGGCCGGCATTTGTACTATTTGATCTTCCTGGTGATGACATCGTTTTATGCCAGATAACAAGCCAGAATACAAAAGATAAATTTTCAGTAGAATTGGTACAATCTGATTTTGCAAATGGTTCGTTACCTCTTAATTCCTATATCCGGCCAACCCGTATTTTTACTGCAGATAAAAGTATTATTATCAGGAAAGCTGGTTCAGTTAAAAAGAATATTGCAGACACAGTTGCCGGAAAAATCATTGAATTATTGAAATAGAGGCTTTTATAGCAGGTACGGTTACTTCATGTTTATTGTGTTGTCTTTAGCATTGAAAATATTGGTGATTTATCCTTTACTTTACCCGTAATATTATTTGTGAATACAAAGTGACTGATCTTATTTAATTTCTTATCAGGATGGATAAAAAACGCTATTGGAGTTATCTCTTTTTGTTGTTCTTTGTTACTATTAATCACTCTATAGCGCAAACTCCGGGAAACCTTCACTACACCAAAAAGGAAGTGATGGTGCCCATGCGTGATGGGGTGAAGCTGTATACCAAAATATATACCCCTGATAGTGTTAACGAAGCCCTGCCTATACTCATTATGCGCTCGCCATACTCCGACTGGAACATTGGTGTGCTAAGCCCCGAAAAGGACTCGTACGTGAAGAACATGGCTAAAGGGGGTTACATATTTGTATACCAGAACATAAGGGGCAAGCAGAAAAGTGAAGGAGCGTTCATAATGGAAGGCGCATTTAATAAGAATGACAAGAAAGTGATTGATGAGGCGTCAGACACTTACGATCTTATAGATTGGCTGCTTAAAAACACAAATAATAACGGAAGAGTGGGGCAGTTGGGTATTTCTTACCCGGGAGAGCTGACACTGATAAGTGCGGTGAAACCCCATCCGGCGTTAAAAGCGGCATCGCCACAGGGTACTGTAGGCGATTTTTTCCTGGGAGATGATTTTTTTCATAATGGCGCTTTCCGGC
>CAIJNJ010000461.1 GCA_903821975.1 uncultured Bacteroidota bacterium | reverse complement strand
GCTCAAAACCTGCCTATATGATAGCGGCGTGCTGAACATAAGAGACCTTGTGCGCGATGGAAATACCGACCAGCAAATTGAAACCGCGCTGGTAAACGCTATCAGCCACCGTGCCAAAGATGGCTTTGAAGCAGAGAAAAATAATATTCACGAATCAATGGCAGCAATAGGGGGGTAGTCTGAACTATGATTTATTTGATTTTTGTGATTAACTTGATTTCTTATTGGAAATATCCTTGCCAATGAGCATTATTAATGAACAATACAAGCATTCTGCCATTACTGCAAAAGTAATTCAATGCGCCATGGCCGTACATGGCGCACTCGGCAACGGCTTTCAGGAAGTTATATACCAGCGTGCTTTAGAAATAGAGATGGAGAAAAACAGGCTGCAGTTTAGCCGGGAATTTGAAATGCCAATTTATTATAGCGACATTCAAATTGGGACAAGAAGAGTCGATTTCCTTGTTGAGAATGTTGTATCGGTTGAGCTCAAAGCGTTTGTGCAGTTAGAACCAGTTCATTTTGCACAGGCTATCAACTACCTTGAAGCATACAATCTTGAAATTGGGTTATTGATAAATTTTGGAGCACTTAGCTTGCAGTATAAAAGACTTACAAACAAAAAGTACAAACCATAATAATCAGGACGACACAACAAATCAAATCATAAAAATCATTCCAAATCATAGTTCTGACAATTAAACACAACAAATGACAACAGTAGCGGAAGCAGAAAAGATCATCCTGGCCACAGCCAAAGACTACGGCACCGAGCTCGTCCCGTTCGAACAGGCCCTCGGCCATGTCCTTGCTGAAGACCTCACCGCCGACCGCGACCTGCCGCCGTGCAACCGCGTTACAATGGATGGCATCGCTATCAGTTATACTGCAATTCAATCCGGCATAAGGGCATTTCATATCAAAGACACTATTGCCGCCGGCGATGAACCAACAGATATCACACACCTAAATGAATGCGTGGAGATAATGACCGGCGCAGCCCTCCCTGCTACCACCGATACCGTTATCCGCTACGAAGACCTGGAGATAAAAGACGGCATCGCCACGCTGCTCACAAGTGATATCCGGCAAGGGCAGAACCTGCATTACAAAGGCAAGGATAAAAAGCAAGGTGATGTTGTTGCAACAGCAAGCCAATTCATCAACCCCGCACATATAAGCATGGCGGCTTCGGTAGGCAAGAGTATGTTGCTGGTTAAGAAGTTGCCCCGCACTGTTATTATCTCCACCGGCGATGAGCTCGTAGCTGTAAATGAAACCCCAACACCCTACCAGGTGCGTCGCTCCAACAGCTACGCGGTAAAAGCGGTGCTGCAGCAATACAACCTGCACGCAGATACCCTGCACATACCCGATGAGCCGGACATAACAAGAACGCAAATAGAGAAATGCCTTGCACAGTACGATGTCATCATCCTCAGCGGCGGCATCTCCATGGGTAAATTTGATTATGTGCCACAGGTGCTGGAAGAACTGAAAGTGGAAAAGCTATTCCACAAAGTGCAGCAGCGCCCCGGCAAGCCTTTTTGGTTTGGTAAGCACATAAATGGGGTACTGGTATTTGCCTTCCCCGGCAATCCCGTCTCCACATTCATGTGCCTGCACCGCTACTTTCTGCCCTGGTTGGAGCGATCATTGGACATTGTTGCCAGGCCAGCATTTGCCGAGCTTAACGAGGATATCAACTTCACCCCCGCGTTACAATATTTTGCACAGGTGAAACTGAAAATATGCAAGCACGGCCATGTACACGCCACACCTATGGAAGGCCATGGCTCCGGCGACTTTGCAAACCTTATAGACACCGACGCATTCATGGAACTTCCGCTGGAACAAAGTATCTTTAAGAAAGGCGAAGTATACAGAATATGGCCGTTTAAACAAATTTTATAAACCGCTGCTTGAATGGTGCCAAAACACGGGCAATTTTCAAATTCGCAAGTTTTCAAATTTTCAAATTATGTTAACGCACATAAATAAGAAAGGGCAGCCTGCAATGGTTGATGTTGGTGCAAAGAAGGTAACCCTGCGCACCGCCACTGCACAGAGTATTGTGGTCATGCCGGAAGAGGTGATGAAACAATTTACCGGCGGCGATATACAAAGCAAGAAAGGTTCTGTATTTCAGACTGCTATAATTGCCGGCATCATGGCCGCTAAGAAAACAGGCGAGCTCATACCCCTGTGCCACCCTCTTGGCCTCGACAACTGCGCTATAGATATCAGTATAAACAAAAAGCAGGAAGTAGTGATAAACTGTACCGCCAGCCTCACCGCCAAGACGGGCGTGGAGATGGAGGCCCTTGTTGGTGCAAGTATTGCGGCGCTAACGGTATATGATATGTGCAAGGCCATGAGCCACGACATTGTCATAAAGGAAACAAAACTGATGGAGAAAACAGGAGGCAAACGTGATTTCAAACGAACAAAATAATTCGCAACCTACGTTATTCGGTCTGGTGCTTGCCGGTGGCAAAAGCGTGCGCATGGGCCACGACAAAGGGATTATACAGTGGCATGGCATGGAGCAGCGCTACTACATGGCACGTATGCTCAGCGGTCTTTGTGCAGATGTTTTTATATCCTGCCGCCCGGAGCAGCAACATGAAATAACCGGCTACAAAGTGCTGCCCGATAGTTATGCAGGCTCCG
>CAIJNJ010000460.1 GCA_903821975.1 uncultured Bacteroidota bacterium | reverse complement strand
CACTTCATTAAATGAAAAAACGGGTGACGGAGTATACAATACCCTTAGCGCAAGTGTGGATTCATTGAATGTATACCCAATCAATCCAACACAACTGGACCAGCATTACAACTTATACAACAACAGTAATACCCTTTCGTCCAACTTAACGTATACAGAGCCCATCGGCAAAAAAAGCCAGCTCATGTTCAATTACAACCCGTCTGTTACCAACAGCAAATCCGACAAGGAGACCGACACATTAAATGTACCTGCCAACCAGTTAAATTTCGACCCTACCCTTTCCAATCAATATTCAAGTATTTATACAACACAGCGTGGCGGGCTCAGCTACCGGATAGGAGACAAAAAAATGAACTTAATGATCGGAGCCAACCTGCAATATGCAGTGCTTGACGGCAGCCAGGTTTACCCATCAGATACCAGCATCAAAAAGATATTCACCAACGTGCTCCCAATTGCCTTTTTTAATTACAAATTCAAAAATGGCAAGAACCTGCGTGTAATGTACCGCACTGCGATCAGCCCGCCCGGTATCACCCAATTGCAAAATGTGGTGAACGTGAGCAACCCGCTGCAGTTAAGTACCGGCAATCCGAACCTGAAGCAGGACTTTGAACAAACCCTGCTTATCCGTTACGGGCTAACAAGGGCTAAATCTCAGCATAATTTCTTCCTTTACGCTTATGCCAATTATATCAACAACTACATTGGCAGCGCCACTTATACTACTTTAAGGCCGGATTCTGCAATTGCCAATGGCGTAACCCTTTTGCGCGGTGCACAGCTTACTGCACCCATAAACCTGAATTACTACTCCAACAACAAAGTGTTCATTACTTATGGTATTCCTACTGATTTCGTCAAGAGCAATCTTAACCTCACCGGCGGACTGAATTACACCCATACCCCAGGCCTCATAAATAACGTAGCTGAGTATTCAAACGACCTTGTGCCATCTGCAGGCATAGTTATCAGCAGTAACATAAGCCAGAAGATAGACTTCACACTTTCTTACACCGGCACATACAATGTTGTTAAGAACTCGCTGCAGGTGGGCCAGGCAAACAATAACTACTACAACCATACAGCCTCTTTCAAGATCAACTGGATCTTCCTGAAAGGGTTTGTATTCAATACGAACATTACACACTCCTACTACAGCACACTAAGCTCATCGGTAGGCAATATTGACTTCCTGCTATGGAATGCATATGTGGGTTACAAATTCTTTAAGAACCGCTCTCTTGAAGCAAGGATCAGCGCATTTGACATCCTTAACCAGAACAAGAGCATTACCCGCACTGTAGGCGCTAACTATGTAGAAAACGATTTCACCAATGTGCTGCAGCAGTACTTTATGTTCCAGCTTACATATACGTTAAGGCACTTTAAAGGGATGGCGCCTATAGACAATCCTTCGCAAAATGATAACCACCCTAATATTCCGGGCATGCCGGACGGCGGTGGCCACTGGCATGGCAACGGCGGCTAATCAATAGCAATCTGAATAAGGCTATTTTGGTTGATGTGCAGGGGTTCTCACCAAAAGAATATTGCCGGTAAAGTATTTTTTATACTTTCGTAAAAAATAAACAACATGAAAAAAGCAACTATATTTTTATTAACCTGTATATGCTTTATAAATACAGGCTGGCGGGCTATGGCGCAGGATGCTGATGCCATGAAGAAGTGGACGGACTATATGACACCCGGCGATATGCACAAAGTGCTTGCTGCGGCTACCGGTAAGTGGACGGAAGAAGTAACCATGTGGATGCCCCCCGGTCAGCCACCAGTGAAAAGCACCTCTACTTCGGAGTATAAAATGATACTGGGTGGCCGCTACCAGCAGGCTAACATAACCGGCTCTTTTGGCGGTATGCCTTTTGAGGCTATGTCGCTGATTGGCTACGACAATATGAAGAAAGTATTTATCAGCTCTTGGGTGGATAATTTTGGCACAGGCATACTGAACAGTGAAGGGCCATACGACGCGGCTACAAAGACCATTACACTCATAGGCACACAAACCGACCCAATGAGCGGAAAGGAAATGAAAATACGCGAGACCATCAGAATGGTAGATGATAACACCCAGATAATGGAGATGTATAACGTGACAGCCGGCGGAAAGGAAACCAAGACTGGAGAAATAAAAATGAAGCGTATCTAACCACTCCTCTACCCATCAATACAGAGCAGCGTTTGGAGCTGTATGATTAAGGTTCAGAACTTCGCGGATCTGACCTGGTTCTTCCGGTTGTAAAATACAACATAATACAAAACGGTAACAGCCATATCATCTTACATCCATATCTCCCGTTAACAACAGTAAAAGCGGCACAGTCGAGACAATTTAAAACAATACCGGAAACGGTCAGAAACAACAATAGTCTCATATTGTCTGCAGTGTATTTCCATCGTATAAAAACGAACAGGATCGCAGCAATGCACGCGTAAAAAACAATAGAAAAAACGGTATTCGGAAAGCTCAAATTCCTTTCCGTAAATGGTATACTATTCTGCTTTGAGGCATTGAACTGCTTTATCTCCCCGGGGAAATATTCAGTAACCCGCTGACTTACATTAGAGCCTGATGGAAATGATGTATTGCCATCCCCAATATTAAATGTACATGCCTGCTTCCAGGCCTGCCGGGTCGTGGCCGTTATATATAGCCCCAGGTATTGTGGTGTCGTCAGCGTATTGTGTATAATATCATTGAATTCAGGCTTAGTACCCTTCCAGTCACCGATCTTATATAACGGGCTGTTGTTGTCCCACCAAAAATCATTGGCGCTTGCCGGTAACGAATCTTTATAAGCGCATATCTTATAATTTTTCACGGGGCAATTATCATCGAGGTATTTCTTCAAAACACCTTTTTCGAGTAATGACCCCACGAAAAAAACATGTTTTGATTTTGAGATCGCGGCGCCCATTATTGCAATAGCAGAGATTGCCAACAGAAAGAGGATAAGTATTTTTTTACTCACCTGCCTGTAACGCTCTTTTCGAAAAATGACCTTTTTAGAAATAAATAATAGTGCAAGCAATACTGAAAATAAAAGAGGATGAGACAGGTGCACTGCAACAGATAAAAAGAACAGCACGTATAATAATATCTCTGTAGCACTGCCTTCTTTATTGATGAGCAGCAAGAAGACACAGAGCAATGCAATGGTAGTAAACACATCCGGCTGCACCTGGCTTACAACCCATGAAAGCCCTGAAAACACAGATAAAAATAAAACAATGGCCATCGCCCGGAATATATAAGACCTGTTGCCGCCTATATTCCGGATGATCTTAAATAAAAGCCATGATACCAGGTAAGCCTGGGCAAATACTACCAGCCATAATGACAATCCATTCAGGCTGAAAAGCCGTATGAGTAATCCATAAGTGATGGGCCTGTCAAAAGGGGTTTCCGGTTTAAAGCCGGATGCCAGGTAAGTTGCAGTATCCGGGTTCACTAATGGATAATGGTTATAAAAAGCCGGTATCAGTAAAAATAATGCGCATATGATCAGCGCCGGATAAAAAAGCCTGTTATTACCCGCATTATTTTTATTGCCAATGCTCATTAAGGTTCAATCTCCACAAATTTATGTATTATAAACTTCAATGGCTAAAGCAGTGCTTTAGCCATTGAAGTTATATTTTCGTATCTCACTTTATTATTCCACTACTATACGCCTTACCACCGGGGCGTTATTCTCGTTTGTGAAACTCATTTTCACAAAATACAGCCCTTTCGTAAGATGGGAAGTGTTGATCTCATAATCGGTGCTATTGATACCGCTTACGTTCATCACAGTACGCCCTGTTTCATCATACATTGTTATAGCGTTTAACTGCTGCGGTGATTTCACATTTAAAACATCACTTGCAGGGTTAGGGAACAATGATACTGCTGTATTTGTCTGCACTTCGTTTACAGAAGTTGTGGTGCAGATCAGGGAATACAAAAATGCATTAACTATTGAATCAACACGATTGAACTTAGTAGTATCTGAATCCCATGGCACATGCTGGTCGCCGGGGAATACAAGGCTCATGTGATAAATACTTTTGGCGACATATTGTGGCTCTAAAGAACCTAAGCCACATAAAGTAACCTGCACCACAGCCAGACCAAGTCCTCCACTGAGGTCCGGCTTAGCACAAGTGTATGGCACAACGGGATCCAAGTCGCCCTGGCAGTTAACCGATGGCTTATCGCCTGTACTTACAAATGCAACTTCATTAAGGCCGCCCGCAAGGCTTATGATCCCTCTTGACCTGGTAGTATAACCGGCATTACCGCTATTACCTTCAAATCCGCCATTGGCAGCCATCGCTGTCTGGATGTATGAAGGACACTCTCCAAGGCTATCAAGGTAACCAACGTGCATGTATAATACAGCGCCGGCAGAATTACCACCAATGAAAATATTGTTGGTGTCTATTTTGAATGAATCAGATGTTGCCCTGTCTTTTACAAATTAGCGGATAGCTGCTTTACCATCGCTCACAGCCTGTATCACTTCCGATATAGGTTGTGTAGAATCGGACGACAACATTTGCGCCGTTGTTCCTAACCTGTAATCAATAGATGCCGTTACATATCCGCGCCTGGCGAAGCGAGCACACAACGAATCTACAGTGGCATCAGCAGTTCTTGTACCACTGATGAAGCTACCACCATGTGCGAGGATGATCAACGGCCTTGCTGACAACGTATCCCCGGTAGGTTGGTATATATCCATCTGAAGATTGTAAGGAGTAGAATAAGTAGTCGTAGTTACGGTGTAACCACTGAATATTTCATTTGCATACCTGCCGCCGGGGCATTGCGCAAAAGCACCGGGGATCTGCAACATCAATAAGCAGCCCACTATTAAGTAGAGTTTTTGTTTCATACTATATAATTTTAGGTTTGAAAATCAATACAATATAATACTTTTTTAACAATTAGGTTATTTTTTCATTACTTTTTTATGAAATCAGTTTCCAATTCTTTTCATCCATCTTACGAATTAATAACATTAGTATAAGCGGGGTTTTTATTCCTGAGATCGAGACCACCTTCGAGGATCGATTTGATATTAGCCTCATAAAACGTCCACCCGGTGGAGCAGCCTACATGGTAATTTGCTTTACTTTCCTCATCGGTCGGTATGCTATCCTGCGTCAGCAACATTTCCGTCACGTCTCCATGATCGGTAAGTTGTACAGTCACTATGCCTGCCTTACCAAAAACGAACCGGAACCGGTCCTTCCCGTTAGCTTCCGTTACGACGCCATGCTCGACGGTGGTATCGGGGTGTCCATGCCACATCCATTCATATGTGTCTCCCTTTTGAATTAGGCTGTCATGTTCTTTTAATACTCCATCCGGTGTTTTAAATTCAGCCTTCCTTAAAAACCAGCTTTCAAGACCTGCACGCGTGGTCCATTTATCATATACCTTTTGCACAGGCGCATTGATATATATCTTTTGGGAAAACCTGCTCCAGTCGTATTGTGACATAGTATTTGATTTTACTATAAATGTACTAAGTTGTGGGAAATAATTATTTTTGGATAATGATGCACCGTACCGTGAACATATTGCTGCTTGTTCTGCTTATTATCATAGGCTTCAGTTCCATAGCAAAGCAGAAGGAGAAAGGCAATGGGAGTGATCAGCACAACGCTAAAAAGAACAACCACATTTTCATGCCGCCTGTTTACCTCGGAAATTCGCCCAATACCCGCGGGCCAATAAGGAAGGATGTACTGACCGGCTTACTGAAACAGGGCCTTACATCGCATGATTCATTGGGAAACAAATACAGGGTGGTAGGATTCAATTTCGGATATGCGGAACGCAAACTTTATGAAGACTCGGTAGGTAATCTTGTTGCCATGATGGATTACCTGTCTGAATATTGCGCCGGTGATACCTTATCAAGCGATATTACACATCCGAGGGGTACACAGATAACAGACAACCTCGACGGGACTCCGGACAGCACTGATATCACAAAAAGCATTTACGACCGTGTGAAGGTGGGTGATACTATTTACTTCGATAATATCAGAGTGGCAAAATACATTGATGCCATGCGGTCAGCACCGGATAGTGATGCCATCTTAGGCAAGGGCATGAAATTCTGGATCGTTAAGTAATGCTAATTCAACAGTAACAAATTCACACTGCGTTGCAGGATATTGAAAGCTATTTCCGCCATCATATTCTCTTTGTCCAACGTAGGGTTTACTTCCGCTATCTCAAAGCAGCATATTTTGTGGTGCTGCATAAACGAGGCAACAAGATCTTCAGCTTCGCGCTCTTTCAAACCATTGCTTACCGGGGTACCTGTGCCGCGGGATATGGAGTTGTCCAAACTATCTACATCAAATGACACATAAATATCGTCACACTTGGCGAGGTGCAGGAAAGTTTGGCGCACTACATTCTCCACGCCTTTCCTGCGCACTTCTGCTACAGGTATCACTTTTATGCCGCCTTTTTTTATAATAGCCTCTTCTTCTTTTTCAAAATCGCGGAGTGCAATGAAAACGATATCTTCCGGTAATATCTTTGGTTCTATTTTGCCGATATGTTTCAATTTTTTCCAAAGCTCCAGAGTGTGCACGTCCGGGTTATGCACCTGGTTGTCTACATTATCCTCAGCGAGTGATATTGCCAGTGGCATGCCGTGCATATTGCCCGATGGCGTAGTAAAAGGTGAGTGCATATCCGCATGCGCGTCTATCCATACCACACCAAGACGGCGTTTGGGACGTGCCATTTTCAGGCCGGCAATCGTTGCCCCTGCAGTGCTGTGATCTCCTGCCAGAACCAGCGGGAATAAACCCGATTTCACTGTTTCGCTAACAGACTTTGACACCCGCTCATACATGGTGTAAATACCCTGTATACGCTTTGCATAAGGCGATGCAACAGGCTCATACAATAGCCTGTTCTCATTCTCTATTACCTCAGAAGGAAAATTCACGAAAAAATTGCTCATAAAGTCGAGCGCGGCGATCTTAATGGCATCGATGCCCAGGCTGGCGCCACGGGTACCCGCCCCGATCTCAGACCTCACTTCTATGATCTTTATGTTTCTCATAAAAGCCAAAGGTAAGAGATAAGTTGATAAGTTAATAAGTTGATAGGTTGATATGAGATAAGCGGATAAGAACGATAGACCTATTAACCTATT
>CAIJNJ010000459.1 GCA_903821975.1 uncultured Bacteroidota bacterium | reverse complement strand
CTTACATACATGCAAACATGGTAAGTTCCGGAACCTGAAAATGTGTGCGACGGGTTGCGCAATGAAGAAGTATCATTAGTACCCGAAGAAACATCCCCGAAATTCCACATCCAGGAAAGCGTGTCGCCATAATTTGCGGAGGAAGAATCAGTAAACGTAACATTGTAGCCTGACCCAATAGTGTAGTGAAAGGCAGTATTAAACCTGCCACAAGTAGTACTGATCAATGCAAGGTCGCTGATCATAACAGAGCCGGTCATAGATTGGTTGAACAGAAATTTAATACTCCGTGCTTTAGACATATCTATACCAGTGAAGCCGCTCAACGGTATCCTTACCGAGTTATATACGTCTTTAGGCAGATCCCCGGTTGTGGCACCGGGCTCATGAAACAAAGCATGACTATAACTACTTACCAGCTGGCTGCCGATATTACCCGAAGAGTCTATAAGTTGTACGGTGAAATTCAACGGCGTTGTTGCGGTATAATCATGATAATTCACCGCAGTTCTGAAGATTATACTTTCATAAAAAGTAAGGTCTTCATAAGCTGCAGGCAATGTATTTTGTATCCACTCGGTAGTATCGTTCCAGCGCATTCCCATCTGCGACAGGCCGCGCTGTGTTGCTGATCCTTTATGGGGCTCCTGTGCAGCATGGGTGCTTATGCCACATGCGGTTTCGGAAAGCCCGCCGCCACATATATCAAATGTCAAGAGGCCGGAATCTGAGACACTGCCCGCCAGCGCATTCGTGCTCGTGGTTATTACACTATCTGTACGATTTACGTCCAGCCTGTTTGTACGGCCGGGGTGATAGGAGACAAAGACATTGGAAGAATCTAATAATGAGGATGCGGGAGGGGTAACATCTGTCACTTCCAAAATAGGCGCATAGGCCGTTTCGTGCCCCATATACACACGATAAAATGCTGCGGCATAGGCATTGTAGGCCGCCATTTGCTTTGTGGTATCAAACCTGCCGGTACCGGCTGCTCCTGCACCACACCAGGCTGCAGTATTGCTATAGCTATATAACCAATCATCAGCGCCACCGGCAATATAGGAGCCGGGGGTCCATACAGTATTATAAAAATCGTGGTTAGCACCCATCATCAGTATCGTATGCTTAGGTGCTTCATCGGTGCTGTCGGAATACCTTACATCATCATAATAATGAACACCCTCCAGGTCATTAACATCCCCATCGCAATAAGGGGCAATGTCTAAAAGCGGGATACCATTGATATAGTGCCTGTAAAAATCGGTAGGAGCAAGCGTAAGCACAGCATTAATACCATAAGGGCTACCCAGCGACTTATTTAATTCCGCATTAAAAATAACGCCTTCCCCGCCCCGCGAGTGCCCCATGGTCCCTACATTCTGAAGATTTAATTTCCCTACAAATAACAATGAGTCTCCCGGGAACCCACCTGTTGTATTCCATGTGTTCCAGATATCCAGATGATGCTGCAAAAGATAGCCGCGCGCCGGCATACCGTCTTCAAAAGAGGTGGCAACACTACCATCTGTCGCGTTAATTGCATTTGCAGAAATTGAGATAACAATATAACCATGGCTCGCAAGTGTCCGTGCCGAATAATCATACCCTTCATAACTCACAATTGGCTTTTTGGTACCGGTGCATGGCCATGCAGAACTGGTAGCCAGTGTTACCGAGTCATAGCAGGTTTCGTGCCGGCCGTGGAGATACACGATGACGGGGAATGGACCGGAAGTAAGATCTGCAGGGTAATGAACAGATCCGCGCACTTCAAGCGGAGATGGAAATATTGTAGATGGAGGGGTATATGCAAGGTCACCGAGATTATATTCGGCCTTAATAACCGTATGTGTGCCCACAAGGCCCGGATCAGGCGTTTGGGCTGTAGTGCAATAATTTGACCCTATAAAAAAGAGTGTCAATAAAATTGCCGGTAGGTGTAAACGTTTGATCACCATGGTGCTATTTTTGGGAATTAAATTATTTAGTCAGTAGTTTCCGGCTGAATTTGCCTAGTGACCAGCATTGAACAAAATTTACTTTGCTCATTTCCTCCATATTCGTTCCATCGCGGGACACGACCCCATAAGTGAGGTAGATAGGTGCATTTTCATTAAGTGTATTAAAATCATCTGCGGGTATTAAAAAGGTCATCCTGCCTTCACCGTTGCTTTTAGATTGCTCATTGCGGGTAAATTCTTTATCACCAATATGCAGGTAATATTTATTGTTGCCAAAAATGAATGGCTTCGAAGACGTAAGGCTAAACAACACCAGGTCATCTTTTTGTTTTACATGGGCGATCTTTGTCTTTGCTTTTTCCTGAGCAAAAGACTTGCCGGGAAAAGGAAGCAGAATTACCAGGCTAAAAAATAATGCAGTTATGTATTTCATGTTTTTAATAATTTCAATACTATAAATATAATGAAATATATTTTTAATAATGCAAACCT
>CAIJNJ010000458.1 GCA_903821975.1 uncultured Bacteroidota bacterium | reverse complement strand
CGTCCCGGAGGACAGGGACAGAACGTTGTCTATAAAGGCGATGTCACCCTGATACGGTAGCGTGCATAAAGAATGATTAACTAGAATCCCCTGCATAAAATCTGCAGGGGATTTTTTGTTATTGGAATTTCAGAACAGAGTTTATGCCTTATTCTTATTTTTATTAAATTTAGGTATGATTGAGCGTCTTTTTGATATTGTACAACAGCGTAGCCTGCAGTCGCCGGGTGAAATAATGCTGGCCGCAAAAGAGAATAGCCAGTGGCGTACCTATAGCTGCAGCGAGGTGTGGGAAACCGCCCAAAAGCTTGCCGGGGGTATTTTATCTCTGGGTATCGCCAACAAAACACTGGTACCGGATCTGCAGGAAAAGATAGCCATCATTAGCCCTAACCGTCCTGAGTGGATGATCACGGATATAGGTGTGCAGCTTACAGGTGCAGTGCTTACGCCTATCTATCCGACCATTAGTCCGAGTGAGATCGCGTATATACTTAATGAGTCAGAAGTACAGATACTGTTTGTAGCCAATGCGGATATTTACAGCCGCTTCAAAGATGCGCTTGTCGGTGTACCCACTTTAAAGAGCGTTTTCTCTTTTGATGTAATAGATGGTGTCACCAACTGGAAGACGCTAATCGATAAAAACCTGCAGCCCGATCAAACAGTAATAGCAGCTATTAAGCCGGAGACCCTGGCTACCATTATTTATACGTCCGGTACCACCGGCGACCCTAAAGGGGTAATGCTTACGCACAATAACATAGTAAGTAATGTGCAGGACTCTATGCCGGCCTTCACATTTGCTGAGCAGCACAACCGCGCACTCAGTTTCCTTCCGCTCAACCACATTTTTGAGCGCATGGTAACCTATATATACATGCAGGCAGGTGTTTCCATCTACTATGCCGAAAGCATGGATAGCATAGGGTTGAACCTTAAAGAAGTGAAGCCAATGGTGTTCACCACCGTACCGCGGCTGCTGGAAAAAGTATACGAGCGCATCATGAATACAGGTATGGAGCTCAAGGGCATTAAACGCCTCCTCTTCTTTTGGGCGCTTGATCTTGGTAAGCAGTATGATAATGCCAATCCCGGAAGCCCCTGGTACCGCCTGCAGTTATGGCTCGCCAATAAGATCATATTCAATAAGTGGCGTGAAGCGCTTGGTGGTAATGTGAAAGCCATTGTGGTAGGCTCTGCAGCTTGCCAGGAGCGTCTTGCAAGGATATTTACAGCAGCAGGTATCATTATCATGGAGGGCTATGGCCTTACGGAGACTTCTCCGGTGGTAACGGTGAACAGGTTTGAAAGCGAGAACCGCAGGGTGGGTACGGTAGGCACGCTGATACCTAATGTGGATGTGAAGATAGCTGAGGATGGCGAGATACTCGTGAAAGGGCCAAACATCACTATAGGCTATTACAAACATCCTGATCTTACTGCCGACGCTATGAAAGATGGCTGGTTTCATACTGGCGATATAGGGCAGTGGATAGAAGGCCGTTTCCTGAAGATCACAGACCGCAAGAAGGAGATATTCAAGACATCCGGTGGTAAGTATGTGGCGCCGCAGGCCATAGAGAATAAAATGAAGGAGAGCCCCTTTATAGAGCAGATGATGGTGATAGGCGCAGACAGGAAGTTTGTGAGTGCGCTCATTATACCCAACTTTGTCTCACTCAGAAAATACCTCCGCGATCATTCACCCGAGTTGACCATACCGGACAATAATAACGACCTCATAAAAATGCCCGAGGCGATAGCCCAGGTGCAAAAGCAGGTAGACAAATACAACGAATTGTTCAGCCATCCGGAGCAGGTAAAGAAGTTTGCGCTGCTGTCGGCAGAATGGACCATTGACACCGGGGAACTGACACCATCACTGAAGCTAAAACGCAAAGTGATCATGCAGCAATATGCAAAACAGATAGAAGGGATCTACGCCGATTAATGTTTACTTCACTTCTTCTATGAAGCTTACAATTGCCGGCATAAGCCCGGGACTCAGTGGCAGTGCGGGGTTTGAGTAGGTCGCCACATTTTTCGTCCGGTCTTCCGGCGATTGTTTCAATGGGTGGTTCATACCAGTTATTATCTTCAGCGTGGCCTTAGGATATGCTTTCTTAAGTTGTTCTGCTTCATCTACACTCACCTGCAAGTCAGTAGTTCCCTGTATAATAAGCACCGGTATGGACAGGTGTTTGATCTCCTGCCTTGGCTCATATTTTAGCCAGGAGATAAGGTATGGCTGTATAGATGGACGGAACAATGATGCAAGAGTAGCAGGTACATTTTTCACAAGCATCCCTTTGTCAAGGCTGTCTAATATTACCGTAGCTGATGCGGCCAGTTCTGCAGACTGTGCGCTTATCTGTTTTTCCAGTACTTTATCTGCTCTTTCTGCTATACCTGATACGGATATGTACGCAGCCGCCTTTTCTTTCTTTGCGGCTATCATACCCACCAGCGAGCCCTCGCTATGGCCAAGCACTATTACCTTTGAGAAACGGTTGTCTTCTTTCAACATTTTGATGAAGCCTGCTGCGTCATTCACTATATCGTCAAAGCGTATGCTGTCTTCCGCTTGTAGTGCCCCGGCGCTTTCTTCCACGCCACGCTTATCATAACGAACACTGGCTATACCTGCTTTTTTCAAAGAGTCTGCAAGCATCTTATAAGCATTAGAGCTGAGGCCTACCTGCACGGAATTGCCGTTGCGGTCAGTAGGGCCGGAGCCGGCGATGATAAGCACCACGGGTGCTTTCTTGCCGCCATCGGGCATTACCAGTGTGCCGAAAATGCTGCCGGCAGCTGTTTTCAGCACTATGTTAGATACTTCGTGCTGCACAGGCGTGGTATCTGCCTTGTAAGGAAGAAAGCGGAATGTTTCCAGCTTGTTTTCTTTGCTAAGTGATATAAACAAGGAAAGGGTAGTCTTGTCGAAAATGGTCTTATATACACTCATGCCTGTACCTTCCTTTACGTATTCATACGACTTCATTTCGCCCAGCTGCGAGGTGAGCTGTGTAAATACCTGCCGTGTCTTTTCAAGCGTCATTAAGCCCTTGGAGCGCTCTGACAGCATGTTATAGATGCTATCGGTTTGCTGGTGGTTAAAGAAGTTCTGGAACCGCGCTATGGCAGCGTCTATGTCCGCATGTGTCTGTGCGAAGCATACGGGTACATATAGGGAAACAACGATAAGCAGTGCCAGTTTCTTCATGGGTACAAGTATTGACGTTTTATAAAAGCCGGAGCTAAGTTACAGGTTAAAGTCAAAACCCCTCGCTTTCGCAAGGGGTTTTATATTCTGGTTTCCATTGTTTACTTCTTTGCTGCTGGCTTGGCCGCTGCTGCCGCAGGGGCTGCTGCTGGCGCTTTACCTGCTGCAGGTGCTGCTTTCG
>CAIJNJ010000457.1 GCA_903821975.1 uncultured Bacteroidota bacterium | reverse complement strand
GTGCATTGAAAGTAACACCCGCGCATGATATCAATGACTACAACCTCGGCCTCAAGTACGGCCTCCCGGTTATAGATACGCTCAATGACGATGGTACCATGAGCGAAGCGGCTCAATTGTATATAGGCGAGGATCGTTTTGCTGTGCGTAAGAAGATCGTAGAAGACCTGAAAGCCGCAGGCAATCTCGTAAAAGAAGAAGAATACAGTAACCAGGTTGGCTTTAGTGAGCGCACCGATGTGGTGATAGAACCCCGCCTCAGTATGCAATGGTGGTGCAATATGCAGGAGCTTGCAAAGCCCGCATTGGAAGCCGTGATGAGCGATAACGTGGAGTTTCATCCCGCAAAATTCAAGAATACCTACCGCCACTGGATGGGCAACATCAAGGATTGGTGCATCAGCCGCCAGCTATGGTGGGGGCAGCGCATACCTGCATGGTATGATTCCGAGGGCGCGCTCTATGTGAGTAAAACAAAGGAGGAAGCGCATGAGCAGTACTGGCTGAAGAAGCCACATCTTGCAGCAAAGCATCCCCTGCTGAAGCAGGACGAGGATGTGCTTGATACATGGTTCAGCAGTTGGCTGTGGCCTATGCAGGTATTCGGCTGGAATGAGAATCCCGGCAATAAAGAACTGGAGTATTATTACCCTACCAGCACTTTGGTTACAGCGCCCGAGATCATTTTCTTCTGGGTAGCACGTATGATCATGGCGGGGTACGAGTTCATGGGCGAAAAACCTTTTGATAAAGTATACTTCACAGGCATAGTAAGGGATAAGCAAGGCAGGAAGATGAGTAAGTCCCTCGGCAACTCACCCGATCTGCTGAAGATGATAGATGACTTTGGTGCCGATGTGGTACGCTTCAGTGTAATGATCTCCTCACCCGCGGGTAATGACCTTTTGTTTGACGAAGGCCAGCTCGACCAGGGCCGTAACTTCTGCAATAAGATGTGGAATGCCATGAAGCTTGTAAAGGGCTGGGAAGGGCGCACTGTGGATGGTCTCGAAGACAGCCAGGTAAAATTCGCACTCGACTGGATGGACGCAAGGCTTGCCCAGGTATCGGGTGAGCTTGCGGAAATGATTAGTGAGTTCAGGCTCAGTGAGGGGCTCAAGACCATCTATTCGCTTATATGGAACGACTTCTGCTCCTGGTACCTGGAGTGGGTGAAACCCGCTATGGACCAGCCTGTATCCGCGCATGTGTATGAGCGCACGGTAAGTATCTATGAGCAGTTGCTGCAGCTCCTGCATCCGTATATGCCGTTCGTAACAGAAGAGATATACCACATCATCAGGGATCGTAAACCCGGTGATGACCTTATCGTAAAACAACTGCCTGTATACGAGGCTACAGATACCGAAACACTAAAGAGCGGCCTGATGCTGCAGGAACTCATCACTGCCGTAAGAGATACTCGCGTAAAGAACCAGCTTAAGCCAAAAGACACAATAAGGCTGTGGATCGATACTACCCATCATTCTTTTTATGAAAGCGTGCAGGATATTCTTCGCCGCCAGGTTAATGCCGAGCAGATAGGTTTCACCAAAGAACCAAAGCAGGGTTGTATAGCCCTTGTGGTGCAAACCGACAAGCTCTATATTGAAGCCGCTGCCGCAACCATAGATACCGGCATGCAGAAAGACCAGATGCAAAAAGAACTGGAATACCTGAAGGGCTTTATGGTAAGTGTGTCTAAAAAGCTGGATAACGAGAAGTTTGTGGCTAACGCCAAGCCGGAAGTAATAGCAAATGAGCGCAAGAAAATGGCAGATGCCATGGCCCGCATACAAACCCTGGAAGAAAGCCTGCAGCTAATGTGAGGTTAAAGATATTATTTGAATATCTTATAATGTGTGATTGGGCGTATTTCAAATTTTCGCCCGGATATTGAAATATAAATAAGCAGGTTGTGGGTACTGCCCCGTTAGGGGCTACAGCTTTGTAGTTAAAGATATATAACAAAAAGGATTGCCCCGTTAGG
>CAIJNJ010000456.1 GCA_903821975.1 uncultured Bacteroidota bacterium | reverse complement strand
TTTAAATATTTGATTTCATCAAAGAAAACATACCACCCTTTAGGGTCTGCATTGCCAACCGCACTTCTGGCTAGCGTAAATAATTGTTCCAGATGAAAATTTAAATACAATGGGTTTTCTATGTTAATTAGGCAGATGTTATTGGGCGATACCTTATCTAATATCAGGTTTTCAATAGCATGCTGCATTAAAACAGTCTTTCCAACACGTCTTGGCCCCATAAGTACAACCGCTCTTTTAGGATCCTTTTCAATCACTAGCTTATAAAATAAATCGAAATATAGTCGGCTATTCATGCTTCTATATTCTGAATCTATGTGCAGATCAAGCCACCAAGGATTTTCAAACCTCATCCTGTCGATGATTAATTCATTGGGTATAGATTGTACTTTTTTCATATTTACATTATATAAGCGGAAATAATTCTTGTTATTATTACAAAAATAGTAAAATAACAGGAATTAATTCTTGTTATTTTAAATAATTGCTGTATTTTTCTTATAAAGGACACGTTGCGATCTTAAAAACAGCATACGGGCATTTGCGCCCCTGCATACCGGCAGGCAGGTTTGCGCCTTCGCGAGAAACTCACTTTTTCTTATTCGGATAATAGAAATCATAAGCCTGGTCTATAAAACCATTGCCCAGGTTTCTCAGGTTGAATGCCGTATATTCTAATACAATACAGTCCGCGGTATTCATCGCGCCCTTCCAGTCATAGTCCCTTATGTAGGTAAACTTACCATTATTAATAACGTGTACATCATCAAAATAACCCCAGTATTCGCATTGGGTGTTCATTTCCTTCATGTGCCCAAAGCACAGCATTTTAAAAGCATAGCTGTCGCCTATATAAATGACATTAGGTTTTATACCGCCCGTATCGGGTTCCCGCACTATCGGGTAGCAGAATGTTTCTGTAGCAACAGGAAAGATCAGGTTCAGTCCCTTCACCACATCATTATCGCCGTGATCTGGTTTGGTGGTGTGTTCCATACCCGTCCACACCGGGTGGTGGATCTTAATATTCCGGAGCTTCTCTACATACCGCATAAGGCTATCCGCTGCCAATACCACACCATAAGTTGTCCAGTGTATCCCTTGTTTGGCAAAGAGCAGTTCTTTGCTGGTATGCTTCATCGACAGGAACCATGCATCCAGGTCTACCTGGTTAATGCCCAGTGAATCCGCTGCACGTTTGTATGCTTCCTGGTTGGTCATCTTTTTTTGCTCATGCTGCCGGTCATCCGGGAAATATTCCGGGTAAAAACTCGCCTTGCTCGCCGCGTAAACCAGTATCAGAGACTTACCAAGGTGGCCAAGGGTATCCTGTATCGCTTTCAGCTTTATCGAATTTTCCAGTACCTTTTTATAACCTATAAAGTCATCGCCCAAATAAGCCTCGATGTAGGGATTTTGAAACACGTAATTATCCCGTCCGCGCACGGTCCACACAGAATGGCAGATATCAAACAGAGAATAGTCTATCTGGCTGTTCAGCCGCACCAGGTCCGGCCTGAAGCCCACTTTGTCGTTTAGATATTTCTCCTTCTGATGTTGATATGTTCCGTCCAGCCACCCTTGTACAGAAAATGTCACATCATCTGCATCTTTATACCCCCCGTCAAGAGGCCCGCTGGTGATAAATGAAAAGCACTGCTCTGCAAAAGGCAGACACAGTATGATCAGCAGAAACAACAATAACCCCTTTTTTATTTTCGTTCCCATGATCTAAAATCTGAAATAAATGAACGGGTTAAATGTTGCTGTAGTAATGCGCCCTGCCGATATGAAGCAAAGCAGCAAACCTATAAATACCATTGCATAATGCATCTTCAGGGAATATTCCTTGTAGTATATCTTTTGCTGTATCCGCTTGCCAAGATCCGGTATTGTAAAAAAGGAGAAGAACGTGGCAATTGCCAGCAGGCATATGTATTCCTTATCCGCCACCCATGCGTCCGTATCCACATGCCACGACAGCATCCGGTGCAGGTAACCCAGTGCCACATCCAGGCGCTCCGCCTTAAAGAACACCCATCCCAGCATCACTACAGAGAAGGTGTATATGATAGCTGCCTTGCCCAGTTTTTCAAGCCACCTTCCCAGGAACATGCGCTCCATTACCAGGAAAAAACCATGGTACGCGCCCCAGATAATAAAACCCCAGGCAGCCCCGTGCCACAAGCCTGATGCAAGGAATACCAGCCACAGGTTAAAGTACAGCCGTCCTTTGCTTTTCACCCTGTTGCCACCAAGGGGTATGTACAAATAATTGCGCATCCAGTTACCCAGCGTTATATGCCACCTGCGCCAGAAATCGGTGATAGAAACAGAAGTATACGGATTATTAAAGTTCTCCGGGAACCGGAAACCCATCATCAGCCCCAGTCCTATAGCCATATCCGAGTAGCCCGAAAAATCAAAGTATATCTGGAATGTATAGCTAAGCGCACCAAACCATGCTGTCGTAGTACCCAGCTCATTATGCGGTATTTTAAAAATAACATCGGCCGCGGCGCCCATTACATTTGCTATCAGCACCTTTTTCCCCAACCCAATAAAAAACCGGTACAGCCCTCTCAGCCTGTTATCTACGGTCTCAAACTCGGTATGGTCATATATCTGGTCTGCAAAATCATGAAAGCGTATAATAGGACCGGCTATAAGCTTTGGGAAGAGAATAATATACATCTGGTAATCCCAGAAGTTGCGTAGTGGTTTGTGTATGCCCCTGTACACATCCACCACGTAAGTTATCGTTTCAAAGGTGTAGAACGATATACCGATTGGCAATATCAGCTTCACCCACAACACCTCTTTAATGCCGATATGCTGTAGTACCAGATTAAGGTTTTCCACAAAAAAGTTACTGTATTTAAAATAGAACAGCAGCCCCAGGTTTATACTCAGCGAGACGCACATCAGCGCCGTTCGCAGGCGCCCCTGCCGCGCAGCCATTAGCCGCACTATGTAAAAATCAATGACGGTGGTGCCTAAAAGAATAAAAATAAATACCGGCGCACCCCATGCATAGAATATGATGCTGCCCGTTAGTATCACCGCATTTTTAAATCTTTTGTCTGCCAGGTAATAGCATAAGAAAAACAGCGGCAGGAAATAAAAAAGAAAGGTGATACTGCTAAAAACCATAAATCCTTATATGTATATCAGAATTAAAGATGTGGAAAATTACACCCTTTATGCAAACAAAATCTGAAAATCTGTAATTACCGCTTATTTTTGCACCCACTTATAATAAGAATATGAAAAACACACCATTTACAGACAGGCACATCGCCCTCGGCGCAAAAATGGCCGCTTTCGCTGGTTACAACATGCCGATATCTTATACAGGCATCAATGAAGAGCACCATTGCGTGCGTACCAATGCCGGTGTATTTGATGTAAGCCACATGGGTGAGTTCATATTGAAAGGTGCCAATGCCCTCGATCTGATCCAGCGCGTTACGAGTAACGATGCTGCCAAACTTAAAGACGGACAGGCACAGTACTCCTGCCTTCCTAATAACAATGGCGGCATTGTAGACGACCTGCTGGTATACTGCATAGAGCAGAATAAAACTTACATGCTTGTCGTTAATGCATCCAACATAGAAAAAGACTGGAACTGGATTAGCAGCCACAACACACAGGGCGTGGAGATGCACAATATCTCTGACAAAACCGCACTCCTTGCCATACAGGGCCCTCATGCCGTGCAGTACATGCAACAGCTTACTGATATGGACATTACCAATCTCAAATATTACACCTTCACCAAAGGAAAGTTTGCCGGGGTTGACAATGTATTGATAAGCGCAACCGGATATACAGGCGCGGGTGGTGTGGAAATATATTTTGAGGACAAAGACGGCGATGCAGACAAAATATGGGAAGAGATATTCCGTATAGGTATGCAACACGGCATGAAACCCATCGGCCTTGCCGCCCGCGATACCCTGCGCCTCGAAATGGGATTCTGTCTTTATGGCAATGATATCGACGATACTACCAGCCCTATGGAAGCCGGCCTCGGGTGGATCACTAAGTTCACAAAAGATTTTACTTCAAGAGAGGTTTTCGAACGCCAGAAGAACAATGGTGTTGTACGCAAACTGGTTGGCCTCGAAATGATAGACAAAGGCATCCCGCGCCACGGCTATCCTATACAAAACGCAGCCGGGCAGGAGATAGGTATTATTACTTCGGGTACACAATCACCAAGCCTGGGCAAAGCAATAGGCATGGCATACGTAACCACGGAGAACGCAGCCCCCGGCACCGATGTATTTGTAATGATCCGCGACAAAGCAGTAAAAGCACAAGTTGTAAAAATGCCGTTTGCATAAACGAACGTCTGAATAAATTTTAAGAAAGGCGGCAATTGCTGCGTTTCTTTTTGCCATTATTTCGTACCCGCTTCCTCTGTCACGTACCCGGTCGTTGTGTCGGCAAAATGAAAGTATCTGGGGTTTACCTCATCATAGGTATACATATTCCAGTTCACGATCAGCGTCTTCGTTCGCTCTGTGGTCCTGAATATCGGCTTATCATCTATAATGATCGATGCCGGCTTATCACCATCCGATACCGACAACAACAGGAACTCATACGGAGCACCCCATGTCATTTGCAAAATGTCTAACGGCACATGCTTTGAGGAAATGATTATTTTTTTATCCCCATATTGCTTTATCAGTTCCCGCTCCACGGTAAGCCGCTCCGTGAATATGTTGTGCGCAATATATATCCTTACACAACCGGTAACTATGATCGCAGCAACAACGGGCACTGCGATCTGCCTGCTTACTAATACCGGTAGCAGATCATAAATAAACGGCAGCGTTAAAAACAAACCCAAGGGCAGGTACAGGTTTTCTATATAAAACGTTGGCGTATTGATGTACGGATAGGAGACATTTACAATAGCTATATACCCCAATACCGAAACGCCAAAAAATACCAGCCTCTTCCACTCCTTGTTCCGCACATACACGGTTGCAGTACCTGCACACACTAATGGCATCCAGTAATACCGTGTAAAACAGTGAATGAAAAATGCCTTATTCGCATGGATGGCAAAGTAATTCGGGAATAGTCTTACAAAATTGCCCAAGACGCCCATTGTTTGTTGTTCATACTGCGATCTGATAACGAACATTTTCAGCAGAATAAACACGACGAAAACACACGCAAATAAGTACAGCATCCTTCTATCCATACCTGTACCCTTACGCAGCAGGAAGAAAACAATAGCGTAGCCCACTGCAAAAAGCATCAGCGGATGAAAAAATGCACAACCTATCGCACACAGCGGCACAACGACCCAATGCAATGCCTTTGTTTTCCCCAGCTCAGGGATGCAGGCAATGGTAAATAACAGGAACGCCAATCCTTGTGGCAATTCAGAAGGCATGTAATAAAAGCACTCTGTAACAAACAGGATATTGCACAAAAGGATACCAATCGCAACATCATATCTTTTTAACACGCCACCGCAGATCACATATAACGCAAAGTAATAAGCAACATTCGCTACTGAATAGCTTATCAGTACCGTATTTAGTGGCAGCCCTTCTTTTATCGCAAAGTAAGGTGGCAGCTTTGGTAATATTCCGGCAAAACGTACCACATTCACATCAAACTCTCCCCTGAGCAAGTGAAACAGGTCGTAAGCACTATCCAAAAGGATCCCTCTTTCTTTATAAAATAATATAGAAAGAATTAGCATTATGACGTATGCTGCAATTCCAGTAAAGTATATTCTCCTATACGTGTTCATCATTCCGGGCTAAAGTAAAATATCTTTTACCACTATATTCTATAAACGCAGAACTTTTTATTTCTTTGCATATCCAAACGCTGATATCAGGGGTAAGCCCCTTTAGGGGTTTGGGGTTACTTCAATAACGCAAAATATGCTACCAAAGTACAGTCGTGTCCTCTTAAAACTTTCCGGCGAATCCCTGATGGGCGAACGCAATTTCGGGATCGATCCAAAAATGCTGGAAGTGTATGCCAAAGAAATAAAAATGATAACCAATATCGGCGTACAGGTAGCGATAGTAATTGGCGGCGGTAACATATACCGTGGTATGAACGAGGCCGAGACCGGCATCGAACGTGCACAGGGCGATTATATGGGTATGCTCGCAACAGTTATCAATGGTATGGCCCTCCAGGCAGCCCTCGAAAAAGAAGGGGTTACCACACGCCTGCAAAGCGCTATAAAAATGGAGCAGGTAGCCGAGCCGTACATCCGCCGCAAGGCCATCCGCCACCTCGAAAAAGGCCGCGTGGTGATCTTTGGCGCCGGTACAGGTAATCCATACTTTACTACAGATACAGCAGGCTCGCTCAGGGCTATAGAAATAGATGCCGATGTTATTTTGAAAGGCACCCGTGTAGATGGCATCTACAGCGCCGACCCTGAAAAGGATAAAACAGCAGTGCGCTTTGAATCTTTATCTTTCTCCGAGGTTATCAGCAAGAATCTGAAGGTTATGGACATGACCGCCTTCACACTTTGCCAGGAAAATAATCTCCCCATCATCGTGTTCGACATGAACCGCACCGGCAATCTCCTCAGCGTTGTTTCCGGCAAGCAGGTAGGTACATTAGTAAACTAAGAACCCCAAACCCTAAAAGGGGCTTTACTGGTGAATAGACTTCAACTTTGAAGTTGTAATCTCAGTGCTATACAATGAAAAGAATTGCAAACATAGATTTGCTTAATACGCCTTGAACAACAATGTTCTTGACTTCGCTAAATGCATGGCTCCCCTTTAGGGGACGGGGATTACCTCAAAGTCTTCCTTTTATTCCGCTCATAATCCTCGAAGATATAATTCCCCAGCCCATCCAGTGATGAGTAGAATGCCTTACCGTTATTTACTTCTGTGAAATTCCGTACAAATGCCTGCAGGTATGGGTCCTGCGCTATCATAAAAGTGATCACCGGTATCTTCATGCGCCTCAGTTGCCCTGCCAGGTTCAGGGTGCGGTTCAGTATCTTGCTGTCTATACCAAAGCTGTTCTTATAATACCTGCCGCCTATCTTCAGGCAGGTAGGCTTGCCATCCGTTATCATAAATATCTGCTTGTTCGGGTTCTTGCGGCGGCGCAGCAATTCCATCGATAGCTCCAGCCCTGCTACGGTATTGGTATGATATGGCCCCACTTCCAGGTAGGGCAGGTCTTTCATTTCTATCTGCCATGCATCATTGCCAAACACCACTATGTCCAGTGTATCTTTCGGGTATCGTGTCGTTATCAGCTCACTCAGCGCCATAGCCACTTTCTTAGCCGGAGTTATCCTGTCCTCACCATACAATATCATCGAGTGCGATATATCTATCATCAGCACTGTCGACGTCTGCGATTTAAAATCAGTTTCATGTATCTCCAGGTCGTCCTCATGCATGGACAAGCTGTCTATACCATGATTGATGAATGCATTTTTCAAGCTGCCGGTATAATCTATGGTCTCAGGTGCATCGCCAAATGTATAAGCCCTTGTTTCCGGGTTTGGCTCATCTCCCTGCCCTGTTTTAAAAGTACGGTGGCTCCCCTGCTTCGCCTTCTTCATCTTCCCGAATACCTCTTCCAGCGAGCGCTTGCGTATCGATTGTTCGGTCTTCGGTGTTATTTTAAAGGTACCATCCTGGTCATTTTCTTTCAGGTAGCCATTGTCTTTCAGGTCTTCAATAAAGTCGCCTATGCCATAGTCGTCATTGGTAAGCTTATATTCCTTATCCAGTTGCGTAAGCCAGTGCAGCGACTCGCCCGCATCACCATTCGTATACTGCAATAATTCGGTAAACAGGTCCAGCAGCTTCTGGAACGGTGTCTTACCATCCGCATTCGGATCAAACTTCGAAAACACAAAACCATTCATAAATTAAAAATTCAAAAAGTAAAATTCAAAAACACCTAATCAACCTATCAGCTAATCAAAAAAACATTCCACACCACACCCATCAGCTAATCAGCTAATCATCTCATCAGCTAATTAACAATTCCTCTTTCAAAAACACCCCCGTATAGCTCTCCTTTATAGCAGCAATATCTTCCGGCGTCCCCGCACCTATCACCTTTCCGCCACCATTGCCGCCTTCCGGCCCCATGTCTATTACATAGTCCGCTACCTTTATCACATCCAGGTTATGCTCTATCACCAGCACTGTATTACCCCTGTCTACCAACCTGTTCAGTACCAGCAGCAGGTGCTTTATATCTTCAAAGTGCAGCCCCGTTGTCGGCTCATCAAGTATATAGATCGTCTGCCCCGTATCCCGCTTGGAAAGTTCAGTTGCCAACTTCAAGCGCTGTGCTTCACCGCCACTCAGTGTCACCGCGCTCTGCCCCAGTGTCACATATCCGAGGCCCACATCCTGCAGTGTTTTTATTTTCCGGTGCAGGTACGGCACATTGGTAAAAAACTCCACCGCCTCATCCACATTCATGTTCAGCACGTCCGATATCGACTTGCCCTTATACCGTATCTCTAATGTTTCCCTGTTGTATCTTCTGCCGTTGCACTTTTCACACAGCACATATACATCGGGCAAGAAATTCATTTCTATCGTGCGCATACCGCCGCCCTGGCACTCTTCGCACCGCCCGCTCTTTACATTAAAAGAGAACCTGCCTGCTGTATACCCTCTTATTTTCGCTTCCGGTACCTGCGAGAACAGTTGCCTTATCTCGTTAAAGAAACCGCAGTACGTGGCCGGGTTGCTACGCGGCGTGCGGCCTATCGGGCTTTGGTCTATCTCTATTACCTTGTCTATATGCTCCAGTCCCTGCATCTTTTTGTAGGGCATGGGCGACTGCTTAAAGTTGTGGTAGCAATGCTTGCCCAGCAGCGGGTACAGCGTTTCATTGATCAGCGTGCTCTTCCCACTCCCCGATACCCCGCTCACACAAATGAAAGTTCCCAGCGGCAGCTTCACCGAAACATTTTTTAGGTTATTGCCTGTGGCTCCTTCCAGTATCAG
>CAIJNJ010000455.1 GCA_903821975.1 uncultured Bacteroidota bacterium | reverse complement strand
GATGCTTCGTTCCTCAGCATCACAATTTCTGTTTGTCATGCCTTTGGGTGCTTATTTGTCTTTATTTTCCTTGCGGATGAAACATTTGTTCGAGCATGGCAAATAGCTCCGGGTGGTGTGTTGCCAGTTGTTCGGGCTTTTCAAAGAAGTATTCGGTGATGACTGCGAAAAACTCGGCAGCGCTGGTGGCGCCATATGGGTTTATATCGGAGTAGCCTTTCTTCATTTCATTGATCGTCTCATGCACGAGGTTTATCCATGGCAACAGTTGTGGCTGCGATAACAGGTATTCGGGTATGCCATCTGTCTCTCCATCGGCTTTATCGATGAGGTGGGCAAACTCATGTATCGCGGTATTCTGACCATCGGACGCACGGCTGTAAGATGCGCGCAGCGATGGCTTTGATAAGATCATTTCGCGGTGCATTGCCCCTTCACCTACCATGCCCAGTACGTTTCGGTCCGGCGCGGCTGTGCTGTAGTCTTTGGTAAATGTGCCGGGGTATAGCAGCACTTCGGATATGTTATTGTACTTCCAGTCCGGGAACGAAAAGATGAGCATGATGGCACTTGCGGCTATCAGGATCCGATCCAAGTCTTCGACCTCGACATCAACACCTCTAATGGAAGTATTTGCAAGGAAGTCTTTTATGCGCAATTCAAATAGCGCCTTATCCTTATCAGCAAGCGCTACGTAAAACGGAACATTGTCTGACAGTAATTGTTTTGTAGTTGCGGGTAATTTGTATTCCTGTTTGCGCTTCCTGCGATCTGCGTATACAGCAACTGCAATAATGATGGCGGCAAGAATAATGATGAGTCCTATCATAAATGCATTTGTACAAAAAGCCTGCCTGTGGTATCTGGCTGGTAATATCTTTAGGTGTCCCACACCCTTGGAGGTGTGGGACACCGGATTACCTGCTGTTGTTTTCTACAGCCAGTACGGTGCGGAGATTCAGCTCATGTGCGGCACGCATTACGGCTACAATGTTATCGGCCGTGGCTTGCTTATCGGCGTTGATGACAACGGTAGGCTCCGCATCCTGTGACTTTGCAATGGCGCCCGATATAAATGGTTTCAGGGAATCGACAGGAACAGCATGAGTGCCTACAAAGAATTCCTGTTTATCATTGATAGATACCACTACTGTCTGTTTTGCTTTGGTATCGCTCTTTGCTTTAGGGATGCTCAGCTTTACCACGTTAGGATTGGCAAGGGTAGAGATAATAAGGAAGAACAGCAGCAAAATGAACAATATGTCATTGAGTGCAGATGAATGCCCTTGGGGATCATGTGGTAAACGCCTGGTTATTTTCATCTTACCTTTCTTATTTAGTGGTATCCTGTACGAAATCTAAAAACTCGGCGGAAGCTGCTTCCATACGGTTCACATTCTTGTTTACCTGTGTATTGAGGTAGGCATAGCCCATATAGGCCAGTAAGCCAATAATAAGCCCCGTAGCCGAGGTAACCATCTTGGTATAAATACCACCTGCAATGGTTTCCAGTGAAAAGCCCTGGTGCTGTACATTAAAGAACAGGATGATCATACCGGCGATGGTACCGAGGAAACCAAAAATAGGCGCGATGCCGGCAATGGTACTAAGTATGGAAAGGTTTTTTTCCAGTTGGTATACTTCCAGCCGGCCGGTATTTTCCATTGATTTTTCTACATATTCCAGTGGTTTATCCATCCTGCTTACACCTTTTTCTATTACACGTGCCACAGGTGTATTCACGCTTTTGCAGGTGGCTATGGCTTTTTCCCTGTTGCCGCTTTCGAGCTGGTCTTTTATGCGCGCCATGAAAGAGGGGTCGATAACTGAGGCTTTGCGTATGGCCATCCAGCGCTCTGCAAATACATATACGAGTATCACGGAGCAAAGGAGCAATGGTATCATAAGCGCACCACCTTCCATAAGCAAATGGAACAGTGATATTTTTTCAACAGGTGCTGTTGTGGCGGCGCCGGCTTTAGCAAGGCTATCTGCGACGGCGTTAGGAACAGTAGTAGTAGCCTGGAGCAAAATTGTTAATAAAGTCATGGACAAAATTTGTTAAACAAATGTAACTAAAAAGAGTAACGCAATAACGGGATAGTTTAGATCACCTAAAAAGTATAACGTTTTGTATGCCCCAAAATTGTGTAAAAAATATTTTGTGCTGAAATGGGGCATTGAACTGAAGAATAAATCTTTGAAACCCTTTACTGCGGCTGATATTATTATTTGTCTTTATTTCCCATTTACGCCCATTGTGACCCTACTTCGACCACGCTCAGTACAGGCTCTATGCCCCGATCATTGCCCCACTGTGACCCTACTGTCTGAACCGGGATTCGTTGGATTTCTGGATTTCCCTGGTTGTCGTTTGATTTACTCAGTTGCTTCTAATTTCACGCGAAGGCTGCAAAGGTGGATTTCGCAAAGAGCACAAAGAAATCTGTGTTTTCACTCCTACCCACCTTCGCTATTCCTTTGAAATTACTACTATTGATAAAAAAGCTATGGCGGGTGATAAAGGTCGGTCAGGTTTGTGAGGTGGCAAAATCGGGTTTTTATGATAGAGCGTTTTTCGTGTTATCACAGATCGCGTGCGTGTTGTGATGTATTTTTTTTGAGGGCCTCACCCCGGCCCTCCTTCGGCTTCGCTCAAAATGACAGTTTGGTTTCGCTCAGGACAGGCTTGGAGAGGGTGACCCTGCCTGCCGGCAGGGTCGAATGAGCGCTGTATGCGGATAACGCCAGTTATATCCCGATAGCTATCGGGAGGCTAAATTATTGGGGCACGAATCGGCTATGCAGAGAGCTATGCTACAGACTCGCGCCAGTGGAATTACAAATGATTATCCTAATCATGCTTTATTGAATTACTCTTTTCTTTCCATTTCTAGAAGTTCTTTTTTGTATTCATCCACATTCCAAATAATATTCCAGTGTTTAACATAATCTTTTATCGGTCCGAGTCCTACTTTGGCCCTTCTTTTATCCACATTATCAGGATCTTCTAAAGGCAATACCCAAATGCTTCCGCCGATTGTGCATACTGTTTGGCATCAAAAAAATCATTTGCTTTTTTAACATAGTCGCCATATGCATTATTTTCTTGAGAGTATGCGACGCTTGATATGAGCACAATAGTTGCACATAAGTAAAAACGTTTAATCATAAGATACAGGTTTCATTTTTTAAAAATATCCAACTTCTGTTGGCGAACTAGCCATAATTATCATTTCGATTTTTTTTGACTAAGCGGATGCGCCACTCTAAAACTTCTGACATCAG
>CAIJNJ010000454.1 GCA_903821975.1 uncultured Bacteroidota bacterium | reverse complement strand
CGCTGCCTCCTGTCTGAGTAGCATATGGCTGTGCGGTATATTTCAGGTATAACTCTACGGTATCATTCATTTTGTATTCCTTCCCGAAATGTATCTTCAGTTCATCCTTGTCGTAAGTGTAATTCAGTTTTGTATTTCCTTTCTTATCTACCAGCATCACGCTGTCTATACGCATACTTTTGGCATCCAGCACCATAGTGTCAGTGGCGTAGAAATACGGGCGCAGTTTTATCCACTCCCGGGCATCGGCAGTTTTTTCCAGCCAGTTGAATTTCAATGCTATACGGGTATTCTTTATGTCCCATACCCTTGCCGCCGAGGCTCTGTATACCGGCGGTGCGGCAGGCGCAGTAACAGTAAGCGTATCTAGCAGCACCTGCTTTGTGGTATCATTGCTGTTCTGGGCATTACTTAGTGTGGCTGATAAAACCGAAGCAAATAAAAGAGAAAGTTTTTTCATTATATATGAATATCCTTTAAGAAAGTGGCAAAAGTAGCATTAATGTACAAGATATTATATCCCCTTGTTAAGGGGTATTTTAGCCATAAAAAGAGGCTGTTACTATCGCAACAGCCTCTTTTCTATTTCACTCAGTTATATTATTTTTTACGATCGTTCAATGTCATTACCACCCTGCGGTTTTTAGCCCTTCCTTCAGGTGTATCATTGGTTGCGATCGGCATCCTGCTGCCACGTCCTATTGCCACTATCCTGTCTGCAGGTACACCAAGCTTGATAAGATATTTCTTAACCGCTTCAGCACGTTTGAAGGATAATAGCTCGTTCACCTCTACCCTTCCTGTGTTATCGGTATGGCCTTCGCAGATGATATAGTAAGTATTCTGCCTGCCAACTTCCAGTACTGCTTTTTCCAGCGTAGGATAAGAAGAAGGATGGATCTTTGTTTTACCGAATTCAAACAGTATCGGAGTTGTGATGTCTGCCAGTGGTGCTGGTTTTGGTTCAGCTTCTACCTTTATAACTGGCTGTGGTTCTGTGAGCATGATATCACTGCCATTTGCAGTACATCCGTTCATTGCCACAACTATATTGCTATAGTTGCCACCGCACAGGCCGGTCAGTTTCACTGTATTGTTAGATGCCACAGTGCCGGAATAAGCTGGCTTAACTGTGCCGTTAACGTTGTAATACACTGTTACTCTCTGGCCCTCGCGTACGCCATTGATGGTGATAGAACCATCACAAACACCTGCAGCAGATGGGTTAGAAGAGTATTCAGAAATATTCATTGGCGGGTTAACCAGGTTCACCGGTGTACCTTCGAGGCGATGCTTGCCCATTGTAGCTACTATATTGGTATAAGCACCAGCCCCTAAGCCGGTCATTTTCACACTGCCACCTGCGTCAACAGTACCTGTATATAATGAGTTTGTAACACCATTAACAGTATAGCTAACCTGTACATCCTTGCCCGGAGTCAAACCATGCAGAACGATACTGCCGTCTGTAAGGCTACAAGCAGTAGGGTCAATGCCGTCTTCACCGGTAATAACAGGTTTTGGTGGTTTTTTGCCAAATAAGAAACGAACGCCTAAATTGCCACCATATGACTGGTTTACGCTTTTTGATACATTATTCAGCACAGAACTGTAATCGCCGGGTTTGTCTGTAAGGCGATATCCGTTGGCCGGTGAGTTATTGAATGTCTGGTAGATATAGTAAACACCAAGATTAAGGGCCACATTATCAGACAGGAAATAATTAATAGATGGCTGCAGTAAGAAGCCTATAGAACCGCTTGTATAAGAAACATTACCTGAAGTGCTGTTTGGTTTTACGCCCAGTCCCACATGATAACCAAGGCCTTTCTGCTCAGCGAAATACTGCTGGATGGTTTCGGTTGGATGTGTTGTATTGTTGTACCAGTTTTTAGTGATCTGCAGATCAGTGTTGTTAGGCACCAGGTTGTTATCATAGATAGAAATGTTACCGCCGCCTGCTGTTGTTAGATACTGCACCATTTCTTCATAATCAAAAGAAGCATTCGTGTTGTACACATTTTTCTCCTGCACATTAAACAGTATACCTGCATCCGCTGTAAAACCAAACCTCTTCGAGAAACGGTCTTTGTATTTAAATACCAAAGGGATATTTACATTGGTAATACGCAGCGATTCCTTTACCGGCTGGTTTGCTGTGATGATCTCCCGCGATGTGTTGTTGAGGTCATCCGTAGACTGGAACTGCACGTGAAAGTTATCCAGCGTTGCATTGCCCATCTGCGAAAGATACATGACACCTAAACCAACACCAAAATGGTTGCTGTTGCCAAAGAAATAAGCCAACTGGGCGTCAAAGCCAAAAGATGAACCGTTGGTAAACTTCAGTTTGCCAAGATTGGCATCGCTCAGGGCATTCTGGTAGTTCCCTAACGAATTGCCGGTAGTGAGTTTCTGCGTAAGTGCACCGCCAAGCAGGTTTACATCTACCGCCCAATGCTGCATTTGTGCATCAGGCAGGTATTGTTTCTTTGTTGTATCCTTCATTTGTGCAGTGGCTGATAACACTCCATTGGCTGCTATCAACAAGAAAAATAGTTTCTTCATCTATGTGCTTTTTAATGTTGAACGTTTTAGTTTTTAATGAACTTAGCGGTAGCGACCTTCACCCCGTCGTGGTAACAATCTACGAGGTAGCATCCTGCCGGTAAGCCGGAAACGTCTATTTTATTATTACGATCTGTCGTAGTTACTTTATTGATCGACTGGCCCAGCATATTCAATACTTCGATCTGGTAATTGCCACCGATCATGCTCTGTATTTCTACATTGATGCTTTCTGTTGCAGGGTTAGGATATATCTTAATATCCGGCTGGTCAGTAACATTAATAACACCTGTAGTCGACCCCGGCACCCTGTAGTATGATTTCTGCGTACAACCGCCATGAGTTGTCATCACCCAGTAATACTTGTTTGCATCAGGGTTAGGGTTAGCGTAGTTCTGGTTATTCTCACCGGCAATGATCGAAGAATCAAATGTGGTTGCATCATCGTAACCCCACTGGTAATGCTCCACATCTGTGGTCTTGCAAATGAACTGGCCGTTCACATATATAACCTCCGGAGAAATGTTCGAAGTGCCGCTAACCTGTATCGTATCCGTGTTATTATTTATACACCCTGTAGATACATTATTCACCACGAAGTATACGATCGCGGTGCCGGGAGTGTTAAAGCTGATAAGGCAGTATTGGTTGCCTGCGCCCATCGCATACACATCTCCGTTTGAAGCGATCCAGTTGTAAGACATTCCTGCTGCAGGTGGCGTAGACGTACCGAAATTCTGGAACATGGTATTGTCACAAGCCGAGTTAAAGGAAGGCATAGTCGTTATTCCGGGAACTGCAGGTGCAGGATTAACTGTAACAACTACATCCTGTGTATTACTACAGCCATATGCAGTTAAGGTATAAACATAAACCACATCAGCCAGTGTAGATAAACTGCTTGTCAGCGTATCTACAAGCATAGTGCCGGAACCGCTGTTGATAGCAGGTGTGATGCCGGTAACGCTTGCGCGGCTCCATGTAAATGTTGTCGTTGGTGTATAGCTGGTTGGGTAATAAGTCAATATCCCACCGCTGCACACCGTTTCCACAGTATCAGACGATAAAGTCGGGTTAGGATGTACCGTAAGCACAACATCTTCGGTATTGCTGCATCCGTTTGCAACCATTGTATAATGATAAGTAACGTTTACATTCACATACGTTGTATTATTCAGTCCTTCATCAATAACTCCCGTTGTTCCTGTGCTGTTTGAGCCGAAATCGTCTATACCCGGAACATATAGTCTTGTCCAGCTATAGCTAACGCCACTTGTATTGCTGGATGGCGTATACAGATATGTTACATAATCACAGGTAGTTGCAACCGATGGATTGTTATTAAGTACAGGTGTTGGTTCTACCTTAACAACTACATACTGTGTATTCATACATCCCTGCGATGAAAGTGTGAACTGGTAACTAACCGATTTAGGATCAGCTGTAGTGTTGATCAGTATTTCATTTATAGGATTGGTAGTGCTTGTTACAGAAGGGTTGCTGATACCCGGAATTGAATCGCGCACCCATGCAAATGAAGTGCCCGGTGTTCCGCTTGTAGCACCGTAAATGAACACGGTGTTATTACATATAGAATCAGGAGTAAGTGTACCGCTCAGCATTGGTGTCGGCTTGATCGTATCCGTTACACTCTGAACATTAGTACATGTATTTGCTGTAAGCGTATAAACATAAGTTACTACCAGGTTAGTGTCGGCAGTATTATATAATGTTTCGTTTATTGCCCCAAGGCCGCTGCCATCTGCATTTATGATACCTACAACGGTATCACGTGTCCACGCATAAGCTGTGCCGCTTGTCAGGCTGTTAGGTGTATAGCTGAATAGCATGCTGTCGCAGGTAGAACCTGCATTCAATGCTGTTGAGAGCATTGGGGTAGGATCCACGGTAACGGTAACATTTTGTGTATACCTGCAACCGTTAAAGTTCAAAGTATCCACGTATGTGACCATCACAGGATGTACCGTTGTATCTGTAAGTATCTCATCAGGATCACCTGCACCTGATGCAGCGCCATTAAGGATACCGCTTACCGTAGCACGGCTCCAGGTAACATTTGTACCTACTACATTTATTGTCGGTGCATAATCAAAAATAGTCCCGCTGCATATTGAATCCTGTGTTGGCACATTTGTAAGTGTTGGAAGCGGGTAAATATCCACTACTACATTCTGTGTGTCCAGACAGCCTGCGAAATTAAGAACGTACTGGTAAGTAACTGGTATTGTAGTATCCGTTGTATTGGCCAGTGTTTCATCCGGGTTATCTATGCCACTCGTGCCGGTATTTGTTATACCCGCAATTGTAGCACGGCTCCATGTATAAGTAGTACCCGGAGAGCTTGCACTTGTTGGTGTGTAACTAAACAACACATTATCACATTTTGCAGGAGGCGTCAGTGTGCTGCTCAATGTGGGTACCGGGTTATCTGTGATCGTAAATGTTGTAGAAGGACCAGGGCAACCACTTGCTGTTGGTGTTACTGTGATGGTAGCTACAACAGGCAATGCAGAACCGCCATTCGTAGGCAGGAACTTGGCAATATGACCTGTGCCATTTGCTGGCAAGCCAATACCTATGTTATTATTCTCCCAGTTATAAGTAGCACCCGGAACAGAACCTGAAAATGCTATATCAGCCGTAGAATCACCATTACATACAGCCTGGTTAAGTACGGAATCTACTGATGGTATCGGGTTGATTGTTACTGTTATTGGATAAGAAGGACTTGTACAATAAGATGTGCTAAGCGTTACCGTGCCTGAATAAACACCGGGCAGCGCCCCTGCCGGAACTGCAATACTGAAGGGAGATACAGGTATTGCACCTGCAACTACAATATTAAAACCCTGGCCCTGCGCAATTCCATCCCATGTGATACTGTATGTACCCGGGATCACAAAATTGACAGTTATCATACCATTTGTAGTGTCATAACCTGCCGTATTGGTTACACCTGATGTAAGACCGCTGGCAGCATATGAAGAACCGCCGCCACCGCCTGTCCATACACCGCCGCCACCGCCGAATAAGCCACCACCGCCACCACCTGAGATACCGGTTGTGCTGCCGTTGCCACCATTACCAGAGGAACCTGTTGCGCCGGGAGGCATAATACCATCTGTCGCGCCTGCGCCCCCACCGCTCTGTGTGCCACCACCGGCTGAACTGCCACTACTGTTGGGTGCACTGTTTCCACCATTAGGTCCGTTACCATTGCCACCGGCAAGTGCACCGGGAAGGTCCCATCCTGCACCACCACCGCCGCCGGCAATCACCAATGGTGTACCGCCGTTCATAATATCAGATGCACCGCCGCCACCGCCGCCGCTGCCATAGAAATAAAAAGAAGTACTGCCACCTCCATTAAAACCACCGTTTGCACCACTAAGTGTACCATCGCCACCTACGCCGCCTACCACCATTGTTAACACTTCTCCGCCAGTTACGGTAAGCGCGCCTTGTATACGGCCACCATAACCCGGTTTAGGGTTTACAGATACATCGTCACGTCCGCCTCTTGCACCCTGGACATCAAAATTCAATGTGGTCACATCTGCTGGTATGGTTAACGAGTTCGATCCTACAGTTGTATAATGCAGTGTATCAGGGCCAATATTTGTTAACCCGGTAAACGCAAGATTTGCTGTTGTAACTCCTGAGCATACTGCCACACCGCTGTTGGTAAGTGTAAGTGATGGCTGTGGGTTTATTGTAAATACTATTATGGTCTCATCAGTGCCGCCAAAACCATCATCAACAGATACAGTGATAAAATCAGTACCGAAAAAACCGGCATCCGGAGTGTACGTTACTGAACCCGAAGGCAGAATTGCAGCACCTCCTGAAGGAGCATTTGCAGGCAACCCCGTAATGATACCATGCAGAGGCGTAGTACTGCTCCATGTTTCGGTCTTGCCACCGGCAGGGTCATTTACCACAAGCATTGACGTGATATCCGAAAATCCATTTTCGCATAGCGTTGCTGCCTGCGGGCTACCATTTACAAATTGCGGGGATGAACCTCCGGTAGTGCGGGCATTAACAGCCATGCTCACAAGCATTACACTTGCCAAAAGGAATGCCTTTATATAACGGAATCCGTTAACCTTAGTTTTGTTATCAGCCTGTAGAGGGTAGAAAAATCCTGATCTCATATCAATGTAGTTTATGAAATAATGCCGAAAAATACTCAATTAAAACCACTATTTGTGTATACGCCATTAACTTTTTTTGAAATCACAGGCCGGAATTTGCCTGATATTTAAAATAAAAATTATCTTAACGTATAAAATACTAATATTTTATTTTATAAACATAGACAATTTATCTGCTGATAACAAAGTGGAAAACCTCGTTTTCCTCAGAAGATGCTCCGGAAGAAGAATTTTCGAACAAATGAAGCAGGTATATGCCATTTGCGACCATCGGATCAAGATGTATTTGCTGGTTTATTTTACCATTAAGCACCGGGATATTTCTTTTTTCGATCACCTGGCCCAGCATGTCAGTTATCTCGATAAATATTTCTCCATTCGCAATTGATGTTGTTCCCTTGATAACAAAATCACCGTTATTCGGATTTGGCAATAACCTGATATCACTTTCTCCGGACACGATCTGTTTTACGCCAACATTGTATACGTTGATCACAACCTGTGTCCTGCCGGGTATTCCTCCGCAAGCATTATTGCTGATTACAACGCACGCAACCGTGTCATCATTTGAGAGATCACTCCT